>JBBQOA010000210.1:0-7510 GCA_038330465.1 Pyrinomonadales bacterium | reverse complement strand
TGATCTTCGTATGCGCGCTGAGCCCGCGAAAAACGGTCGAAACACCCGACGCCAAACCGCCGCCGCCGATCGCGAGCAGCAGATAATCGATCTTCACATCGGCATCCTTAAAGATTTCCAGTCCGACCGTGCCCTGTCCTTCCATCACCTTCAAATCGTCAAACGGATGTACAAAGATCGCGCCCTGTTCGTCGCAAAATTTCAGAGAAGCGGCAAAAGCATCGTCGAAAGTATCGCCGACAAGTTCGACGTCAACCATCTCTTTGCCGAACATTTTGACCTGTTTGATCTTTTGATTCGGCGTTGTCGTCGGCATAAAGATCGTGCCCTTGATCTGCATCAAACGGCACGCATAGGCGACGCCCTGCGCGTGATTTCCGGCGGACGCGCAGACGACGCCTTTTTTAATCGATTCGGGCGAAAGCTGCGCCATTTTGTTGTAGGCGCCGCGAATTTTATACGATCGGACGATTTGCAGATCTTCGCGCTTGAGCAGAATGTTTGCCCCAAAACGTTCGGAAAGATTCAGATTCGGCTGCAAAGGCGTATGCAGCGCAACTTTGCGCAAACGCTCGGCGGCTTGGAAAATGTTATCGACATTCGGGAAAACTATTTGGTCGGCTTTAGGTTTCATTTCATTATAATTCCATCAAAAGAATAAGTGAAAATTATCAGAAAAGAAACCTTTAAATAAAAAAAGACAGTTTGCCGCCTTTTTTAAGGCAGCAAACTGCGCTTGAAATTTGCTCACAATAAGGTTATTCGGTCGAAACCGCTTCTTCTTCATTCAAAGCCGCGTGAAGCGTGTGCCAACTCAAGCTCGCGCATTTGACCCGCGCCGGAAATTCCAAAACTCCGGCGAAAATCTTGAGTTTGCCCAAAGAATTTTCCTGTGCTTCGGTGTCGAGCTCGCCCGTCACCATTTTATGAAATTCATCAAACAAAACGTCGGCTTCTTCCTTTGATTTGCCCTTGACGACCTGCGTCATCATCGAAGCCGACGCTTTTGAAATCGCACAGCCCGAACCTTTAAAAGCGACATCTTTGACTTTGCCGTCTTCCAGCTCGACATAAACCCGGAGCGCATCGCCGCAGAGCGGATTATTGCCGTCGGCATAACGTGTCGCCGTTTCGATCTCGCGGAAATTTCGCGGATTTTTGTTGTGGTCTAAAATAACTTCCTGATATAAATCGTTTAATTCTGACATAGTTTCGATTTTGGATCTCAGATTTCGGATTTTCGATTGCCGCTATCTATGCCGCATCTTTTTCCGCTGATTTATCCTTATAAAACTATCATACTCTTTTTTTGCCGGAGCCAAAACGAACCAGCCCTGATCGGCATCAATGAACGGTTTACAGTTCATTGATTTCCGATTTTTTATCGCGATCCGCCGACTTAAAACAGACCGATGATGTTGCCGTTTTCGTCAATATCGATCTTTTCCGCCGCCGGATGTTCGGGCAGTGCGGGCATCGTTCGCATATCGCCGCAGATCGGATAAATAAAGCCCGCGCCGACGCTCGCGCGAACTTCGCGGATCGGCAATGTGAAACCCGTCGGCGCGCCTTTCAGCGTCGGGTCATGACTCAAACTTAAATGAGTTTTCGCCATACAGATCGGCAGTTTGCCGAAACCGTTGGCTTCATAGTCTTTGATCTGACGTTCGGCGTCGGTTGAAAAACTGACGCTTTCCGCGCCGTAAATGCGCGTCGCGATCGTTTCGATCTTTTCTTTGATCGATTGATCGAGTTCGTATAAAAATTTGAATTCGTTCGGCTCATTGGCGGCTTCGATAACCATTTCGGCGAGTTCGAGCGCGCCGTAACCGCCTTCCGCCCAATGCCTCGAAACCGCCGCGCCGAGCGCGCCCGCTTCGACCGCGATCCGTTTGACGGCTTCAATCTCCTCCGGATGGTCACTTTCAAAAGCGTTGATCGCAACGACCGGCGTGACGCCGTGAAGTTTGACGTTTTCGATCTGCTTACGCAGATTTGCCGCGCCGGCTTCGACATCGGCGACCGAATTTTCGAGCATCGCGGGCGGCAGCGGTTTACCGGCGACGATTTTATATTTTCCGCTGTGCGACTTTAAAGCGCGGATCGTCGCGACGATCACGCAAGCATCGGGTTTGAGTCCGCTGTAACGGCATTTGATGTTAAAGAATTTTTCCGCGCCGATGTCCGCGCCGAAACCCGATTCGGTAAAAAGATAATCGCTGCATTTAATGCCGATCAAGTCCGCCAAAATACTGCTGTTGCCGTGGGCAACATTGGCAAAAGGTCCGGCGTGAACGAGCGCGGGCGTATTTTCGAGCGTCTGCATCAGCGTTGGGCGGATCGCGTCGCGCATCAAAACGGTCATCGCGCCCGCCGCGCCGATCATTTCCGCCGTGACGGGCTTTTTATCGTTCGTCATCGCGACGACGATCCGCCCGAAACGCGCGCGCATATCCTGCAAAGAATTCGTCAGCGCGAGGATCGCCATCGCTTCCGAGGCGACCGTGATGTCAAAACCGGTTTCACGCGGATTGCCGCCTTCGGATTTACCGCCGAGACCGATGATAATGCGGCGCAGAGCGCGGTCGTTCGTGTCAACAACACGTTTCCACGTAATGCTGAACGGATCGATATTGAGCGGATTGCCGCGCATCAATTTGTTGTCGATCATCGCGGCAAGCAGATTATTCGCCGCCGTGACGGCGTGAATATCGCCCGTCAGATTGAGATTAAAGGTTTCCATCGGGACGACCTGTGAATAGCCGCCGCCCGCCGCGCCGCCTTTGATGCCGAAGGTCGGTCCCTGCGAAGGCTGCCGTAGAGAAACGACGGCACGTTTTCCGAGATGTTTCATCGCCTCGCCGATGCCGATCAGCGTCGTCGATTTCCCTTCGCCGAGCGGCGTCGGCGTGATCGCCGAAATGTCGATATATTTTGCGTTCGGGCGTGTTTTGACCCGCTCCAAAACATCGAGCCGAAGCTTTGCGATATACGGGCTGCCGTAAATATCAAAATCATCGGGCGTCAGTTCGAGCTGCGCGGCGATCTCGTGAATCGGTCGAAGTTTAGCGTGCTGGGCGATATAAAGATCTGATTTCATAGAGAAATTATCAATCCATTTCGGATAGATTTCTGTGATAACGCTCACAAATCCTGAAAGTAAATCAAATACCGCGAGTTAAACTTTATCGCCGACCGGCGCGGTAAATTGTTCGTCCGTGATATTGCCCGTGTTCAAAACATTTTTCGGCTCGAAAAGCAAAACTTCAACCTCTTCGTCGGCGACGGGGCGATGTTCGACGCCGCGCGGGACAATGACGAATTCGCCTTCATTTAATTCGACGGTTTTATCGCGAAATTCGAGGCGGAAATTTCCCTTTATTGCCAGAAACATTTCGTCTTCCGTTTCGTGATGATGCCACGGAAAGGCGCCCTGGAATTTAACGAGCTTGACTTCCTGCCCGTTGAGTTCGCCGACCACTTTCGGTCGCCAATGCTCTGAAATTAACGCAAATTTCTCAGCCAGATTAACTTTCATATCGTTTTAGGTACCAAGAAATAAATCGAATCGCTGTTCGACGAGCGGTTTGCCGAAAGCGTTCGACTGCTTTTCTTCGGTTAATTTGAAACCGTATTTTTCATAAAGCGCGGCGGCGGCAGTTTGTTCGTTGGTCGTCCAAAGATATGCCGATTTATATTTTTTTTCTTTTAGAAAATCCATAAAAAGCCGCATCAGTTTACCGCCCAAACCGTTCCCGCGCGCATCGGGTTCGAGATAAAAATAGCGAAGTTGGGCGACCGTTTCGCCGCGGTGCATCGCGAGCAGAAAACCGATGATTTCACCCGCGTCTTCGCAGATCCAGACGCGATCTTTTTCCGGATCATACGAGCGATAAAATTCCGCCAAGCCGCTCGCCACATAGGCTTCAAACGCAATGCCGTAGCCGTTTTCCGCGCTATAAAGTTTGCCGTGACGATAGATCACAAAACCCAGATCGCCCGATCTCAGTTCGGTTCGGATCGCGACGTTTCGACAGGTTAAATTCGATTCCATTTCACTTTAATTCAGCACAAATTCAGATGCCGTTTCGGCGTGAATTTGGGTTGTATCAAACAAGATCGCGTCCGTATCGTGCGCCGAAACAAGCAGCGGAATTTCCGTGCAGCCTAAGATGATTCCTTCCGCGCCGCGTAAACCGAGATTTTCGATGACGTCCAGATAAATTTTGCGCGAATCGCCGCGAATCTCGCCGTTGACGAGTTCATTATAAATTATCGAATGAATTTTTTCGCGCTCCGTTTCGTCCGGAATGATCGTTTCGATTTCAAAATCAACGAGCAGACGTTTTTTCAGAAAATCCTGCTCCATCGTAAATTTCGTCCTCAAAAGTCCGACCCTTTTTAAGTTTGCTTTTTGAATCGCCGCGCCCGTCGCGTCGGCAATGTGAAGAAACGGAATATTGATCGATCGCGCGATTTGAGCGGCAAGCAGATGCATCGTATTTGTGCAGAACACGATAAAATCCGCACCGCCTGCTTCTAATTTCTGCGCGGCATCGATCATCATTTTTTCAAGCCGCGTCCAATTTCCGGCGTGTTGAAACTCGGCGATTTCGGCAAAATCGACCGAATACATCAAAGACCTTGCCGAATGTGACCCGCCCAAAATCTCTTTCATTTGGCGGTTGATAATTTGATAGTAAACCGCCGAACTTTCCCAACTCATTCCGCCGATCATACCGATAGTTTTCATAAAGTCTTCAAAAAATCGCCGTCAATAATCAATAATTTCACGTCTTTTTCCGCGACCGAACGATGCGAACTCAAATCGTCCGAAACGATATAGGTCATTCCTTCAGTTAAAGTCATCGCTTCGCCCGTCTGCTGTTCGGTCACGAATTCGCCCTGCAAACAATGGACAAGATGACCTTTTTGGCACCAATGGTCGGCAACATATCCGGCGGAATATTCGACGATCCGCACACGCAAACCGCCGAATTCGACCGTTTGCCACCACGCCGAACCGCGCTCGCCTTTGTATTCAACTTTTGGAATCGAATCCCAATCGATCGTTTGAAACGGAATCGCGCTTTTGTTCATAATAACCCGAGTTTCTTTTCAATTTCCCTGCCTTCTTTTCGCGCCTTTGCCCAAGTCATCGGAAAAAAATGAATATCGCCGCTCACGCTCGCCTCCGTGATTCGCGACAAAGCCGTCCGTATAATTGTTTTCTGCAACTCCGCGTGAAACGGCACCCCGAAATGATGTCCCATCAAAAACGGCAAAAAGACGGCGCGCGGCGGTTTGGCGTGTTCGGTGACGTCAAGCGAAACCGAAACGGAAACGGTCGGAATTCCTCTTTTTTCAATCGCGCGCTGAACCAGCGCGATGCTCTGATGGCAGATCGGTCAGGCAGGCGCGAGCAACGCGACGTCCGCATTTTCCCCTTCGACGGCTTCGGCAATCTCCTCCGCTAAAGTGCTTTCCAACCTTTCCGCGTCCATATTGTAGCCGATGAACGAAAAGAAATTATTCGTCAGCGAACCGATAAATTTTTCTGCCGTCAATTCACGGAGCCGTTCGATCGGAAAGATCACGTTCAGATCTCTTTCTGCGCCAAAGGTCGGATATTTGAGCTGATGGATCTCTAGATCAGACGTTTTTGCATCCGTCGGAACGCGCCGAAAGCTGTAATCGCCGACCGGGTGAACCGTGTCGAAAGGCATTGTATTACGCGGCTGCACTCCCGCCGTGCTGACAAATGCGAGGCGCGCGTTGTGCAAAGGTTTCGACAATTTCGCGAGCGGAATAAGATCGTTTTTGGTAATCATCGAACCCGGATAACGATTGTTGACCGTCTGCCAAAGCCCCGGTCGAAGTTGTTTGAATTTTTCAGAGATTTCCGTCATGGATCCATTCTCCTGAACGCTTTACGAAATAAAAATGCAGATGAAAGAAAAGATGCGCGAGCGTTGCCGCGTCCTGTTCGGCGAGGGTTTTGAGGATAAATTCGCGATTCGTTGCGGGAACTTCGAGCAGCGGTTTCAAGGCTTCGATCCACGCTTTATCGATTTCCCACGCGCCTTTTTCTTCATTGCCGTCGCCGAAATGAAGCCGCACATAACGAATCAGTTTTTCCGCATCGCCCGCTTCGATCGCCTCTTTCAGATACACCAGTGACATTTAATTTTCGCCCTTTCTTAAAATCGATTACTAATTTTTAATAGCTTTTTAAAGAACTTTTATTCCAAATCTTACAAACTTTTCGTCAAAAACTGTTCGAGCAGATCCTGCAAACCGACCGCAAAAAGCGCCGTGCCGTGTCCGCCTTTGTCGTAAATTTGCGTTTCGTATTTATCGCCCGCGCCCGCTGACTTTAATTTTCTGACCGAATCGGCGGATTCCTTATCGTCTTCGGCGGCAACTAATAAAAGCGGTCGGTCGCCGTAGCTTTTGACTGCCGGCGGCGTCGGCATATTGCCGAAATAATTCAGTCCCGGCGAAAGCAGCGCGACCGCTTTGACCGCTTTGTTTTCCCCGCCGTAAATTATCGCCAAACTGCTCCCGTAAGACGCGCCGACGACGCCGATGCGTGCAGCATCGACATTTTTTTGTTTTGCCAAAAACTGAAAAGCGTTGTCAACGTCCGCTTTCATTCCTTTGACCGCCGCGTCCGATCTTTCCGCCTTTATCAATTTGCCGTCGGTCGTTCTGACGGATTCGCCAAACCCGCGCCCGTCGATCGCGAGCACGCCGAAACCTTTTGACTGAAGGCGACGCGCAAATTCGTCGTAAGATTTGCGATTGCTGCCCCATTGATGAAGCAGCAGAACAGCAGGCGAATTCGCGCTTGTTGATTCATAAAACGTGCCGATAATTTCGACGTTTCCTTCGGACGTAAATTTAACAGTTTGCGGCGCGGCAGCTTTTGTTTGCGCCTTCGATTGATTCGCGTTATTCGCCGGAACATTTGAATTTGCTTTTTCGGAAGAATTTGAAATGATCTGGCTTTGACAGCTCAAAGCCGTCAAAATCAATAAACCAAACAACACTGTTTTTAACCAAAATGTATATTTCATAACGTTAAATGTAAAATTTGGCACGATTAATTCCCGCTTAAATAAACCCATTTATCGAAAAATTTCGACAGATCTTTGCCGCTCGCCGTTTCCATGGAATTTTGAAAATCTTTCGTTTCGACCGATTTTCCCCAATGCTTTTGAGTATATTCCTTAAACCCGCGCCAGAAAAGTTTGTCGCCGAGTTGCTCGCGGAGCAAGTAAAGAACATACGCGCCTTTGTCGTAAACAAGACGGCGGTCTTCGCGCGAAGGTTTGTTCCAGTTCGCAAAAACGAGCGATTTATCAAGCCCTGCGTCACGCACTTTTTCGTAGCTTTCGCGGTATCTTTTGATTTCCGAAAGATATGCGGCGCGACCGAAACGATGTTCAAAATAGGCAGCGGTCATAAAATTCGCAAAACCTTCGTTGAGCCAGAAATGCGTCCAATC
>JBBQOA010000209.1:0-7525 GCA_038330465.1 Pyrinomonadales bacterium | reverse complement strand
GTAATTCGTTCCCGGCGCGACGCCGAAAAATCCGGCTTCCGGATTGATCGCGTGCAATTTGCCTTCTTCGTTCGGTTTGATCCAGGCGATGTCGTCGCCGACGGTCGTTACTTTCCAGCCTTCGTCCTGAAAGGGTTTCGGCGGAATGAGCATCGCAAAATTCGTCTTTCCGCAAGCCGACGGGAAAGCGGCGCAGACGTAATCTTTCCGTCCGTCGGGCGACTCGACGCCGACGATCAGCATATGTTCGGCGAGCCAGCCTTCGTCGCGTCCGATCGTCGAAGCGATCCGGAGCGCGAGACATTTTTTACCCAACAGCGCGTTGCCGCCGTAGCCCGAACCGTAACTCGCGATCGAGCGTTCTTCGGGAAAATGGACGATATATTTATCTTTCGGGTCGGGCGAACATGCCCACGCGACATCCGCTTCGCCTTTCGCGAGCGGCATTCCGACCGAGTGCATGCAATGCACGAAATCGGCGTCGCCCAAGGCTTTGAGCGCCTGATTGCCCATCCGCGTCATAATTTTCATATTGACGACGACATAGGGCGAATCGGAAATCTGGACGCCGAACTGCGAGATCGGCGAACCGATCGGTCCCATACAAAACGGGATCACATACATCGTCCGTCCGCGCATCGCGCCCTCGAATTTGGCGTTGAGCAGCGTCTTCATTTCTTTCGGATTCATCCAGTTGTTGGTCGGTCCGGCATCGCCTTTCGCGAGCGAACAAATATATGTCCGGTCTTCGACGCGCGCGACGTCCGACGGATGCGAACGCGCCAGAAACGAAGCGGGACGCTTTTCTTCATTCAAACGGATAAATGTTCCGGCGGCAACCATTTCTTCGCATAGACGGTCGTATTCCGCCTCCGAACCGTCGCACCAATGGATGTTATCGGGTTTGCAATGCGCGGCGGTCTTGGTCACCCATTTGATCAATTCTTTGTTAGTAACATTCGACGGAATGTTTAAATTTGTCATAAATTTTCTCCAAAAATAGCTTTATATATAAATTATGGTTGAATTTTTTATTGCCAAACTAACGCAAAAATACAATAAAGGCAATAAATTTTTAGATGTTGTTCAATATTAAGAACGCTTGTTCAGTTAATAGTCAAGCGTTGCATAAAGATATCTTATCACAAGATAAGTATATTCAGAATTTGAAAGTTTTAATTGGACGGGATTTTTTGCGGGAAGAAGATCAATCGATCGGCGTCAGCACGGGTTTATTAATGTTTTGCTTGACAGTGTGAAAAACAACACCGCCGATGATGATGACGCCGCCGAGGATTGCCCAGAGGCTCGGACGTTCGCTGAGAAACAGGAAAACCCAGATCGGATTGAGCAGCGGTTCGACAAAACCGATAATGCTCGCGTCGAGCGAACGAACGCCGCCCGCGATGCCGCTTGTGAAAAAGACATAGGCGATGCCGATCTGAAAAATGCCGAGATACAAAATTGCAAGAATATCGTTGAACTTCGGTTCGGGCGGATGATTGAAGATGAGCGGGAGCATAAACAAAACGATCAGCAGATTGCCGTAGAAAACCGAGATCGCCGGATTGCGGTTTTGAAGCGAGCGCGGATGCCGCAAAAAGACGAAATACAGACCGAAACAAACGCCCGAAGCGAGCGCCGCGAGATTGCCGACAAAAACATCCGGCGCGAGTTTGTTCGCGCTCGTCTGCGGTTCGAGAAAAAACAAGCTCATTCCCGTCAGACAAATGACGACCGTGATCAGATCCGAAACGCGAAATTTTTCCTTGAGAACGAATGACGAAAGAATCAGAATATAGATCGGCGCGGTGTATTGCAGAAAGATCGCGTTGGCGGCGGTCGTCGTTTTGTTGGCATAAACAAAACACGAGAGCGTGCCGGCGTAGAGAACCGCGGTCAAAAGCGTAAAGAGATCGAGTTTTAAGCCTTTTTTATAAGTAAAGACCGCGACCGTCAGCGCCGCAAAAAGCGAGCGTCCGAGATTGACCGAGAAAGCGTCGAGCGTCGTGTATTTGATGACCAGCCCGCCCGTTGACCACAGAAGAACGGCGATCAGAACGAGCGCAATCGGCGGAAAAGTTGGAGTTTCTTTGGTCACGGAAATTTTTCAGCCAGCGCGCGCACAGAGTTGACCGGGAGAGTTGGTTTTTTACGCTCTTCCGGTCAACTCTGCGGCAAAAAAATCAGTTCGAATTGTTCGTCGCGTCGGCGATCGTTTCGCGCAGCTTTCTTGCCGAAGTCGTTGCCGGTTCAAGCTTTACTTCTTCGACATTGTCATAGACCTTTTTGCCGAAGACGCCGTTCCACGAAGGAATCACGAACGAAACATTGCCGTGAACTTTTGCCTGACAGGCGAGGCGCAGAAAAGGTTTCGCCTCGTCGGGCTGATTATAGCCGAAAATCTTCATTTGTTTTCGTTCGAGGCGCTGCACGTCCGAAAGTTTTTCCGCGCCGCCGAGCACTCCGACCCAGCAAGTTCCGCACGACGCCGACCGGCATTCGACCGGCACAACACCTTCCCAGCAGCGTTCGTCTTTCGCCTTCCAGTCCTGCGATTGGTCAAGCGCCGAAGCCGTCGCGATGTCGGCGTCGTTTTTAACCCGAAACCGGCTGTCTGAATTCGTTTCGTCCCAAACGGCGGTAAATTTTTTGTCAACCGTTTTGAGAAAGCCGAAAATCCCTTGCGAATCGTCTTTGGCGCGTTCGGCAACGATCTCGGCAGGCGATTTCGCGAGCCAACCTTTGGGTTTTTCGGTCGTGCCCGGCGCATTTTTGAAGGCTTCAAAACCGACCTGATTGAGCGTCATCAAACCGACGGCGGCGATCCCGGTCGTCAAAGCCTGATCGGCTTTCGCTTTTTCGGCAACCGTCTGCGCGAATTTTTCGATCACTTTGGAGAGTTCGGCGTTTGCATCCGTAAAGGATTCGGCGCCCGCTTCGATCGCCGTTTTGGTTTCTTTCCAGAAACGGTGTCCGAAAAGAAAACGGTGCGACGAATCGATTTGATTCTTGAGTTCGAAATCGCCGAGCAGTCCAAGTTTGTGGATCGTCTTGGCGCGGTCTTCCGCCGATACCAAAAAGCGGAAAAATGCCAGAGGAAAAAAGCGAAACCAGATCTCGGTCGCGTTGCGGTCAACTTCGTTGATCGCCGGCAGCAGTTTTTCGACCGCCGCGAGCCAATCCGCTTCGCTGAATTTATTTAAAAAGCTTTCTAATTTAGTCGTTGTCATAATATTGTTAAAAAATCGCGTGTAGAAATAAACAAAAAATGTAACAAAGTTTGAGGGCAAAAAACAACTTGGCAGCAATGTTAAAATTTTTTCAGCACCAAATTCGGGCGCGGGAAGTTCCGGCAATGAATCGAAAAACAAATTATTTGCGGAAAGAATTTATACTTTTGCTGATTCTCGGCGCCTTTTGCGGCAGCCTTTGTCCGGGACAAAAAAAATCTGCGGTGTCTAAAATCAATGACCAATAAATCATTATAAAAAAGCAAATAATTGTTGATGATCTCGAAACTTAATTAAAGAATTTATCGGTTGCGACGGTCCGAATTTTTATCAGATATAAATTAGCGGCGTGGCTTTGCTTATTGATTCCTTAAACATTGAGAAAGTGAGAACAAATATAAAACCCAAGTTAAGTAAGAGGCGAATATCTACCAATACTGAGACGCCGAATCTTTCTAAAATACATCCTAAAACAAACAAGTTTAGTTGAGCACTTGACAAGGATTTTGCTTTTTCGATATAGTTTGTAGTTTCGGACATAAACGTCTGGACTGACAGAGCAATGCTGAAAAGTGTTGGGCTGAAGATTTTTGAAGGTTGAAGCAGGAATTGTAGCGTAAAGCAGCCGAACCTATCGGATTGCGGCATTATTGAAACTATTCTTTTAACGCGCCACGCTACAGCAAAGTTGAAACCGGAAAGTATTAAATTTAGTTTAATCCATTAATTAAAGACACAAGTATAGAACTTGTGCTAACTGCCGAAAATATTTCGGCAAGAGGCAGGTAAAGGATTACTTTTGCCTTTCGGGGTTTTAAAGTAAAAATCCACCCGCTCACGCAGGTGGTACTGATAAAAGAGGAAAGAATGCCAACGATTAATCAATTAGTTCGCAAAGGTCGCCAGCGAGTCAAATATAAAACGGCGAGTCCGGCGCTTCAGGCAAATCCGCAGAAACGCGGCGTTTGCACCCGTGTTTATACGCAAACACCGAAAAAACCGAATTCGGCTTTGAGAAAAGTTGCGCGTGTTCGGCTGACGAACCAGATCGAAGTAACGACCTATATTCCGGGGATCGGACATAATTTGCAGGAACACTCGATCGTCCTTATCCGCGGCGGTCGCGTCAAGGATTTACCGGGAGTTCGTTATCACGTCATTCGCGGAACGCTCGATGCTTCGGGTGTTGCCAATCGTAATCAAGCGCGTTCGAAATACGGCGCGAAACGTCCGAAGGGAGCGAAATAAGATATGCCGAGAAGAAGAGTTGCAGTCAAAAGAGAAGTTTTGCCGGATCCGATCTATAACAGCGTGCTGGTCACGAAATTTATCAACGGCGTGATGCTCGCGGGCAAGAAATCGACCGCCGAACAGATTTTTTACGGCGCGATGGAAAGAATCGCCGCGAAGACCAATGAAGAACCTTTAAAGGTTTTCAAAAAGGCTTTGGACAATGTTTCACCGGCACTTGAAGTCAAATCACGCCGCATCGGCGGCGCGACCTATCAGGTTCCGATCGAAGTTACCAAAGACCGCCGCAACACGCTCGCGATTCGCTGGGTTGTCACCAATTCGCGCAAGCGCGGCGAAAAAACAATGACCGACCGATTGGTTGGCGAATTGCTTGATTCATATAACAATCGCGGCGGCGCGATCAAGAAACGCGAAGATATTCACCGGATGGCTGAAGCGAACAGAGCATTCGCACATTACAGATTCTAGTGAAAAGTTAAATCGTCGGTTGCTGATAATGAAGTAACGATTAACGATTAACGATTAACGATTTACCAAAATGGCAAACATTAGTTTAGACAAATTTAGAAACATCGGCATTATGGCGCACATTGACGCGGGTAAAACCACGACGACCGAGCGTGTGCTTTTCTACACGGGTGTTTCGCATAAGATCGGCGAAGTTCACGAAGGAACGGCGACGATGGACTGGATGGAACAGGAACAAGAGCGCGGCATTACGATTACATCGGCGGCGACGACCTGTTTCTGGAAGCGAAATGGTATCGAACACCGCATTAACATTATTGATACGCCGGGACACGTTGATTTCACGATGGAAGTCGAACGTAGTTTGCGTGTTCTTGACGGTGCGGTCTGTGTTTTTGACGGCGTTGCCGGTGTCGAACCGCAATCTGAAACAGTTTGGCGACAGGCTGATAAATACGGGGTGCCGCGGATTTGCTTTATCAATAAATTAGACCGCGCGGGCGCTTCATTTGAACGTTCGTTCGATTCAATTATCAAACGTCTCGGCGCAAATGCGGTTGCTTTGCAGATTCCGATCGGACTCGAAGACCAATTAAAAGGCGTCATCGATTTGATCACTATGAAAGGTCTGGTTTGGAACGACGAATCGAAAGGCGCGCAATACGAAACAGTTGATATTCCGGCTGATTTGCTTGATGCGGCGACCGAAGCGCGTGAAAAATTGGTTGAAGCCGTGTCGGCGATCGACGATGATCTGATGCTCAAATATCTCGAAGGCGAAGCAGTCAGCGAGGACGAAATCCGCAAAGCGCTGCGGCAGGGCACGATTGATCTGAAGATCGTTCCGGTCGTGACCGGTTCGGCGTTCAAAAACAAAGGCGTTCAGACATTGCTTGATGCGGTCGTCGATTTCTTGCCGAGCCCGCTCGATATTCCGGCGGTCGAAGGCACGAATCCGAAGACCGATGCTGTCGAATTGCGCGAAGCGACCGCGACGGCACCATTTTCAGGGTTGGTTTTCAAACTGATGGCGGACAAGCATCTCGGACAGCTCGCCTTCGTCCGAATTTATTCGGGCACGGTCAAATCGGGTTCCTATGTGACCAACACAATTAAAGGCTCGAAAGAGCGCGTTGGACGCTTGATGCTGATGCACGCCAACAAACGCGAAGACGTTGAAAGCGCGTCGGCAGGCGAGATCGTCGCGATCGGCGGCATGAAAAATGTCACGACCGGTGATACCGTTGCCGACGAAATGAAACCGATCATTCTCGAATCGATGGAATTTCCGGATCCGGTCGTGCGCGTCGCGGTCGAACCGAAAACCCGCGCCGATCAGGACAAAATGGGCATCGCGCTCAATCGTCTGGCGCAGGAAGATCCGAGTTTCAGAGTTTCGACCGATCACGAAACCGGTCAAACGATCATCGCCGGAATGGGCGAATTACATCTTGAGATCATTGTTGACCGGATGAAACGCGAATTCAGCGTCGAAGCCAATGTCGGCAAACCGCAAGTTGCTTACCGCGAAACAATTACAGTTCCCGCACCGGGCAAAGAGATCTTTAAGAAACAATCCGGCGGTCGCGGTCAATTCGCGCACGTCGAACTTGAGATTGAACCTGCGCCGGGCGAAGGTTTTGTCTTTGAAGACAAGATCAGCGGCGGTTCGATTCCGCGTCAGTTTATCAAACCGACGATGGAAGGAATGCAGGACGCGATGCGTCGCGGATTCCTCGCGGGCTATGAACTCGTTGATATTAAAGCGAGACTCGTGTTTGGTTCATTTCACGAAGTTGATTCTGATGAGCGTTCATTCCATATCGCGGGAAGCCTTGCTTTTCAAGATGCGGTCAGAAAAGCGAAAGCAGTTTTGCTTGAGCCGATCATGAAGGTCGAAGTCGTCACGCCGGAAGAATATATGGGCGCCGTCAACGGCGATTTGAGCCGGCGGCGCGGACAGATCGAAGGAATGGCTCCGCGTCCGGGCAATGTTCAGGTCGTCACGGCTTTCGTGCCCTTATCGGAAATGTTCGGCTACACAACGGATTTAAGAAGCGCGACGCAGGGACGCGCCACTTCAACAATGCATTTTGAGCGTTACGACCAAGCTCCGCGTAACGTCGCCGAAGAAGTGATTGCAAAAGTTAAAGGAGCAACAGTTAACTAAAGGATGAAAGATGGAGACGAAAGGTTTTTATCGAAAACATCTTTCGTCCTTATCATAAATTTAGGAGAGGACAAAACTTAAAATTATGAGCAAAGAGAAATTTGACAGAAGCAAACCGCACGTAAATATCGGGACGATCGGACACGTCGATCACGGGAAAACGACCTTAACGGCGGCGATCACGAAAGTCATGAGCAAACATAATCCGAAGATGACGTTTCGCTCGTTTGATTCGATCGACAATGCGCCGGAAGAAAAGGCGCGCGGGATCACGATCGCGACCTCGCACGTTGAATATGAAACGGCGAATCGCCATTATGCGCACGTTGATTGTCCGGGACACGCCGATTATGTCAAGAACATGATCACCGGCGCGGCGCAGATGGACGGCGCAATCCTC
>JBBQOA010000208.1:0-7539 GCA_038330465.1 Pyrinomonadales bacterium | reverse complement strand
TTTCTGTCCGTGACCGCGTTTGCGCAAAATCCGGTTTCGTGGACGCTTGAATCCGACGCGAAAGGCAAATCGCTCAAGCAAAATGAACCGCTCAAAGTCAAACTGAAAGCCGTGATCGAAGGCAATTGGCATCTTTACGCGGTCGAACAACCCGAAGGCGGACCGTTTCCGACGAAGATCACGATCAGCGACAATTCACCTTTTCTGATTGACGGCAAAACAAATTCGCCCGCGCCGGTCACGAAATTCGATTCGAATTTTAATTTGGATACAAAGTTTTTTGAAAAAACGGCGGAATTTAACTTGCCTTTGAAAGCAAGTGCCGATGCCAAAGCCGAAGATTTAGCGGTCAACGTTAAATATCAGGTTTGCGACGACAAGGTTTGTCTGCCGCCGCGCACCGTTAAAGTAACGTTTGCGGGTTTTGAAGATGTCAAGAAGTCAGCAGTCAGCAGTCAGCAGTCAGCAGTCAGCAATCAGCCGGAAACTCAAATCCAAAATCCAAAATCGCCAATCCAAAATCCAAACGATCTGCCGCTCTCGTCGTTTATTTGGCTGGCGATCACGCTCGGTGCATTGTCGCTTTTGACGCCGTGTGTCTTTCCGATGATCCCGATCACGGTTTCGTATTTTACCAATCACGCGAGCCACAGCCGCGCCAAAGCGATCAAATTAGCAAGCATTTATTCGCTCGGCATCATCGCGACATTTACGATCTTGGGAATGCTGCTCGCGATCTTTGTCGGCGCGGCGGGCATCAATCTGTTTGCGGCAAATCCGTGGGTCAATATCGTGATCACGGCGGTCTTTCTGCTGTTTGCGTTCAATCTTTTCGGCGCGTATGAATTGCAGATCCCATCGAGCATTTTGACCAAACTCGACAATCTGACGCGGACCAAAGAAGGCGAAGGATCGGGAATTGTCGGTGCACTGCTGATGGGACTCACTTTTACTTTGACGAGTTTTACCTGCACGTCGCCGTTTGTCGGGACGATCCTTGTTTCGGCTTCGCAGGGAAATTGGCAAATGCCGCTCGTTGGGATGCTCGCTTTTTCGACCGTTTTCGCGCTCCCGTTTTTCGTCCTCGCGCTTGCGCCGCAGCTCGTTTCGCAATTGCCGCGCGCCGGCGGCTGGATGAATTCCGTCAAGGTCGCGATGGGTTTTCTTGAAATCGCGGCGGCGATGAAATTTATCTCAAACGTCGATCTGATCTGGAAATGGGGAATTTTCACGCGTTCTTTCGTGCTCGCGATCTGGATCGCGATCGGGGTCGTTCTCTCGATTTACCTGCTCGGCAAATTCCAGCTTTTCCACGATTCAAAGCCCGAAAAGATCGGTGCGCTGCGGCTTGTTTCGGCGATCTTGAGTCTCGCCATCAGCTTTTATCTTTTGACCGGACTCTTCGGCGCGAAACTTGGCGAACTTGAATCTTTTCTGCCGCCCGATCTGGAAAATTCTTCGTCGCGAGTTTTCAGCAAATCTAAAGACGAACTCGTCTGGATCGAAAACGATCTGGACAAGGCTTTGGCGCAAGCAAAAACCGAAAACAAGCGCGTATTTGTCGATTTTACGGGTTATACCTGCACGAATTGCCGCTGGATGGAAGCGAATGTTTTTCCGAAAAAGGAAGTCGAAACCGAAATGTCGAAATATGTTCTGGCACGGCTTTATACGGACGACGGCAGCGAAAACAATAATAAACAACAGGCATTTCAGGAAAAAAACTTCCAAACCGTCGCGCTTCCGTTTTATGCAATTTTGGAATCGGACGGCAAAACCGTTGCGACCTTTCCGGGATTGACCAGAAACACGCCTGAATTCATTGACTTTTTACAGAATTCAAACAAGAATTAACTGTTCAAAAGCGTTTCAAGTTTCAATTTTAGTCGTTTGCCGTTCCAAGTTCACAACGAATCGAACTTGAAACTTCGTGCTTGGAACTCTGAACCAGCCAAATTAAAAAGTATATTTAAAACTTCGGAGGTGATCGGAATGCGGAGCATTTTGGGAGTGACGTTTTTGTTTCTGTTTGCATTTGCGGCACACGCGCAATTGAATATTCAGGCGATCGACGCGGCGGGTGACAGCATTACGAAAGGTTTCAACGCCGGAAATTCTTTTCCCTGCGCAAACGGCGATCAGGAACAATATAATTGGCTCACGAGCGACACACACGGCGCGAATTTTTGCGGCGCGGGAAGCGAAAATGTGTTCAGCATCGTCGAACGTCTTGAATGCGATTTCGGAACCAATATCTTGGCGGCGAATCCGAATCATGCGGTTTCGGGTGCACGGATGCTGAGTGATTTTCTCAACCAATCGAACAACATCAAAACCTATCTGAACGCGCAGACCGGACAACGTTTGGCGGCGGTTTTTCTCGGTCATAACGACAGTTGTTCAGGAAATCTGACGAAAACAAATGCTTCCTGCGCGAGTAGCGACCTTGATCCGGATAATTACTGCAAGACCAAACCCGATTCCTTCGAGCGCGAATTTCGCAAAGGTTTGGACGTTTTGATGAGCATTTCAAACACGCGGATCGGCGTTGTCGCGCCCGTTCGGGTTTCGCAGCTTTGCAATTTCGGGACGAAAACAAATTGTCAGATCGGCGGCACCTGTCAATTTTTGTGGGGACTGACAAGCATTTGCAGCTCGCTCACGCGGGATTGTTCGGCAGCGCGAATCAGCGATACTTACGCGACGATGAAAGCCTATCGCGAAATTCTTAAACGCGTGACGGCGGAATACGCGGCAATTCCCGAAGGCGGAGTTTCGCCGACTGTGATCATCGGCGGAGAAATGGTCGGCGGCGCGATGAAAGCCGCCGGAACGGATTTTATTTATTCGGACGCGCCGTGGTTTTATCGTTTCAACGCCGATCAGATCTCGTGCTGCGATTGTTTTCACCCGTCGGGCATCGGGCAGGACACTTTAGCGAAAATGCTCAAGATCGGTTTGAGTTGCAGTCGTCTGCAGCCGTGCTGCAAAGATACGGGCGACGATCTGGCGGACGGAAAATGCACGCGCACCGAGCGGAAAAGAGTTTTTTATCGCGGATTGTTCTAATTCAAATAGTTGATTCGCGCCGTTGATTTTGCTATTTTTAATGGCATCACGATTCAAAAAAAGGAAGACGAAAAATTTTATATGGTTTCTGTTGAAAAACTTATCAGCGGTTTGCGGTCGATCGCCGAACCGGATTTTACCTGCGACAATGTTTATCGGTTTCTGGGCAAAAATCCGATCGATGTCGAGACGATCTCACAATATTTTTTCTGGAGCGAAAGCTGTTATACGCGCAATCTGATCTACAAGGACGAGCGGTTTGAAATGATGGCGATCTGCTGGGAAAAAGGACAGATTTCGCGCATTCACAATCACGCCGACCAAAAATGCTGGATGATGGTCGCGACCGGCAAGCTTCGCGGACAAAATTTTCGCGCCGTCGAAATTGACGAAAAAACGGGCTTTTGCAAGCTTGAAGAAACCGATCGATTCGACCTTTCAGACTGTCTCGCGGCAAAGGTCGAACTCGAAGAACCGATCCATCAAGTTCTCAATCTGCCCGAATTTAACGAACGCGCCGTGAGTTTGCATATTTATTCTAAACCTTTTGAAAAATGTCTTTCATATTGTCGCGAAACCGATACCTTCAAAGAAGTTCCGCTTTTTTACACGAGCATCGACGGCAAACTCTGCGACGGCATCACTCTCTCGTAAACAAGCCGTCTGCCCAATCGGAAAAAAATCGAATGAAACTAAACGACAAAATCTGGCTGATAATTTTCGCCGTCGTTTGTGTTTGTTTTATCGTGTTGCGATTTTGGCATCTGACCGATTCGTGTCTCTGGTTTGACGAAATATTCAGCGTTCACGCCGCCGAAATGGATTTTCAAACCCTCGTCTGGTTTATCGCACAGGATTTGATCCACCCGCCGATTTTTTATATTTTACTCAAGATCTGGATCTCGGTCGGCGGCGAAAGTTTGTTTTGGCTGAGATCTTTGTCGGTTATTTTCTCGGTAATTTCGATCATTCCGTTCGTTTTATTGTGCCGTGAATTAAAGCTCGATTGGTCGGCAATTGCGCTCGGGCTACTGCTTTTAGCGGCGAACGGCTGTTTGATAAAATACGCGCAGGAAGTGCGGATGTATAGCGCGGTGCTTTGTTTTGCGCTTTTTTCAATGTGGCTTTTTGCGCGTTTCCTGAATCTCGGGAAAAATATATGGATTCTCACCATTATCAATATCTTGCTGATCTATACGCATTATTTCGGCTGGCTGGTCGTACTTTCGGAAATTCTCGCGATCATCGTTTTGCAACGCATCAAGATCCGCCAGACCTTGATCATGTTCGGCATTTTGCTGCTCAGTTTTGTGCCGTGGGTCTTTGCGCTGATCAAAGCGGCGGAAGTTGATTCAAATCTCGGACAAAACATCGGCTGGATCGAACGCCCCGGTTTGACGACGCTTTTTCAGTTTCTGTTCGATCTGATCGAGCCGTTTTATTTTCAGCAAAGCAATATCGAACCGCCTTCGATCTACGCAATCACGATCCCGATCTTGCTGATGCTGATGACAGCTTTCGTAGTTTATTTTATTTATTGGAAAAGCGAAACCGAAACTGAAAAACGAAATCTCTATTTACTGACAATTTTTACAAAAACGCCGATTTTGGCGGCTTTTTTCGCGAGCTGGATTCTCCCGTATTCGATTTGGGGCACGCGTCATTTGATCTTTGTGTTCGTCCCGTTTGCGATCTTGTCGGCAGTCGCGCTGACCAAGATGAACATTCCGCCGCTGAAAATTATTTTCATAAGTTTGCTGCTGATCTTGTTCGGCGCGGCTTTTTATCTTCAAACAAATCGCGAAAAGCCGGTTTATATCTGGTGCGCGTGGGAAAATCTGGCAAATAATTTAGATCAACAGACGCCCGCGAAGATCTATGTTTTTGAGGATCTCGTCGCCTACGAAATGTGGTTTGCGCTGCGCAATGCAGAGCAGAATTTCCAAATAATCAAGGTCAACGGCATCGATGAAATTCCGGAAGATAAATCATATTTTCTGCCGCGCGGGTTTGAAAAAGTTCAAACGACGGACGAATCGGGAATGACCGGCGATCGTTTTTACGTCGCTTACCGCGATTCTGTTTTCAACGAACTTCATCCGCCGCTCAAGAATTTGCGGGCAAAAGGCTATCGGATCGGCGAACCGAAAGTTTTCGAAACGCCGGGATTAAAAGCGTTTTTGGTTGAAGCCCGAAAACAGAAATAACTCAAAATCGGTCGAGCAATTTTTCCAACAACGGCTCAAAAATGACCGCCCCGCGCAAATTTTCGCGCCAGCGTGTCGGGATCGCTTCAAACCCGTGTATCAAACCCGCGATCCCGCCCGCGATGCAGGCGGTCGTGTCGGTGTCGTTTCCCAAAGAAATCGCCGCTTTAACGGTTTTTTCGTAAGTCTCATTTTTACAAGCCCAGAGCGCCGAACGTAAACTGTCAACGACATAGCCGCTGCCGTTCGTTTCAAAGATCGCGTCTTTCGGAAAAATCCTTGTTTCAAATTCGATGTTCTCGAGCGTGCCTTCGGGGAAAAAACCGTGAAATGTTTCGACTGTGTTTTCCCAAGGCTTTTCGGCGTTTTGCAAAATCCGCCGCGCCCACAGGCAATACAGCGCGCAGCAAATTTTTGAGCGCAAATGTCCGTGTGTGACGCTCGATTGATCAAAGGCATCGGCGACCAATTCCAAATCCGAGCCTTGATGCCAAATGGCGAGCGGCAAAACGCGCATCAAGGAGCCGTTACCGTTCGAATATTCGTCCGTGCCGCCGGCAAGTAACGGCAAAACGCCGCGCTGCAATGCGCCGATCGAATTGGCGGTTTGAATTCCGACATCGAAAACCTCGCCGCCGACCGCCATAAATCCGGATTCATACCAATCGATCAAACCTTGCGAAAAATGCGCCGCGTCGAATTTATCACATTCAAGCAGCGAATTGAGTAAGATCAAGGCTTGCGCGCCGTCGTCCGAATAAGTTCCGGGTGAAACTCCGCGATGTGCGCGGCGAAACCCGGCGGGCGGCTCGAATTCGATCTCTTCAATTGACGGAATTTCCTGCCGCGCGTGAAATTCATACGGCACGCCGAGCGCATCGCCGACGAGCAGACCGATTATTCCGCCTTTGATTTTGTCGGCTTTTGTCATTTTCGTTTCCATCTGACGCCGTCTTTGGTGTCTTCGAGAATGATTCCTTTTTCCGCCAGCAGCACGCGGATCTCGTCAGATTTTGCAAAATCACGATTTTTTCGTGATTCCTGACGTTTTTCGATCAAGGCTTCGATTTCCTCGTCGAGAATTTCTTCTTCAGGCGCGCCGAATATGCCGAAAACCGAATCGAATTTGTCCAAAATATGCAGGATGAACGAACGGTCTTCGGTCAGAACAGTTTCGTGGGCGAGCGCCGTGTTGACCTCGCGAACCATATTATGAAGCGCGGCAAGCGCGACCGATGTGTTTAAGTTATCGTCCATCGCCGTTTCAAAATCGCTCAGAAATCCGTGCACTTTTTCCTGCAAATCGGTATTTATGCCGTCGGTCAATTTCGCGTCCTGCAGACGTTTTTTGAAATCATTAAGCCGTTCGACGGTCGTTTCCGCGCCTTTCAGATTGTCGAAAGTGAAATTTAATTGTTTATCATACGGCACGGAAAACAACAAATAGCGGATCGCGAACGGCGAAAAACCGCGCGATAAAATATCGCGCAAGGTGTAATCGTTGCCGAGGGATTTCGCCATTTTTTCGTTGTCGATCTTTAAAAATTCACCGTGCAGCCAGTATTTCGAAAAAAGCTTGCCGGTCGCGCCCTCGCTTTGCGCGATCTCGTTTTCGTGATGCGGAAATTGAAGATCGATGCCGCCCGCGTGAATGTCGAAGGTTTCGCCCAAATATTTCATACTCATCGCCGAGCATTCGATATGCCAGCCCGGACGACCGCGCCCGAACGGCGCGTCCCAACCGGTCGGCTCGTCCGCGTCAACAAACTTCCAGAGCGCAAAATCGCGGGCGTCTTCCTTGTCATATTTGTCCGTGTCGACCCGCTCGGATCCGCCGACGATGTTGCCTTCGAACTTGATCTTCGAGAGCTTGCCGTAATCGGGAAACGCCGAGATCCGGTAATAGATCGAGCCGTCGGATTCGTAAGCGTGACCGTTATCGAGCAGCGTTTGAATGATCTCGATCATTTCCGCAATATGTTCGGTCGCGCGCGGCGCGATGTCGGGGCGCTGGTTGCCGATCGCGTCGGAATCTTCCCAAAACGCCTTGATGAACGGCGCGGTCATTTCATCGATCGAGATATTTTTTTTCGCGGCTTCTTTGATGATGCGGTCGTCAACATCCGTCAAATTCATCACGTGCGTCAGGTTATAGCCTTTATATTTCAGATACCGCCGCAGAATATCGCCGAACGTAAAGGTTCGGAAATTGCCGATATGCGCGAAATTCCAAACCGTCGGACCGCAGATATACATTCTTACT
>JBBQOA010000207.1:0-7549 GCA_038330465.1 Pyrinomonadales bacterium | reverse complement strand
GAACGGATTTTGGGTTTGGAATTTGCGGGCGAAGTTTCGGAAATCGGCGTTGACGTAAAAAAATTCAAAACGGGCGATCGCGTTTTCGGCATCACGGCGGGCGGCGCGCAAGCCGAATTGCTTTTGTCGGACGAATCGCTGCTTGCCCGAATTCCCGCTAATTTAAGTTTCACGGAAGCCGCTGCCGTTCCTGAAGCTTTTATTACGGCGCAGGACGCGATTTTTACTTTGGGCGAATTAAAGGCAGGCGAAACGCTTTTGATTCACGCCGTCGGTTCGGGCGTCGGGCTTGCCGCGCTCCAACTGGCAAAAGCCAAAAACCTCAAGGTTTTCGGCACTTCGCGCACTGCTGACAAGCTCACAGAATGTCAAAGATTCGGTCTTGATGAAGCAATTCTGGTTTCAAAAGAAACGAATTTTGCCGAAATCATCCGTGAAAAAAATTTCGGCAAAGGCGTCGATGTCGTTCTCGATCTGGTCGGCGCGGCGTATTTTCAGGCAAATCTTGAAAGCCTCAATGTCAAAGGTCGGCTGATCTTGGTCGGCACGACGAGTGGCGCGCGCGCGGAGATCAATTTCTCGCAGGTGATGGCGAAACGCGCCCGGATTATCGGAACGGTTTTGCGTTCGCGTTCGACCGCAGAGAAAGCCGACGCGACACGCAAATTCGCCGAAGACGTTGTGCCGCTCTTGAAGAATGGAAAGCTGAAGCCGAATATTGATAAAGTTTTTAAAACGGAAGATGTCAGAAAAGCGCACGAATATCTGGAATCAAACGCGAGTTTCGGGAAGGTTGTTTTGGAATTTTAAGAATCGATTTTCAGTCCGGGAAAACGCCGTCGAAAGAAAATCAAGATTTATTCGAAATTCGCGCGGCGGTTTGGTCGGTGACAATGCAGAGTCCGGAAATGCCGCGTGCTTCGAGTTCGTTGATCTTTTGCTCCGCTTCCGAATAGGTCAAGCCGCCCGCTTCGCATTTTTCAAACGAAACGACCGACCAGCGGGCTTCGCGCAATTCATTTGGAAAATCTTCGGTCGAAGCGTCTATTTCGACTGCCGGAGCAATATGTTTTTTGGCATTTTTGACTTCTTTCGGACTTTCCTTTTTTTTAATTGTCATTTCCAAAACTTCCATCTTTTTAAAACCTTTATTTCAAAGGTTTTCCCAAACATAACACAATATTTATGAAATTGTAAAAAGTTTTTAGCGCGGCGGCTTTTCAGAAATTCGGAGCCGCCAAAAATTAAAAATGAATGAGTGTTCATTCACGGCTTCCAAAATGAATAATCATTCAGTTATACTTTTTTGTATGAGTTTTACCGAAACAATTTTTCTAACAGGTTTTCCCGGTTTTATCGCGCATCGGTTGGTTGAGCGTCTGGCAAGTCAAAATACGCAATTTTTCTTGCTCGTTCAAAAGCAATTTACCGAAAAAGCGATGCTTGATATTAAAGAAATTGCCGCTAAAACGAATGTTCCGCTCGAAAATTTTGCGATCGTCGAAGGCGATATTACGCTCGAAAATCTCGGCATGACGGAAGAAGATCTCAAAACCGTGCAATCGGAAACGACCGACATTTTTCATCTGGCGGCAATTTACGATCTGGCGGTTGGAAAAGATCCGGCATATCGCGTGAATGTCGAAGGCACGCGCAACGTCAATGAATTTGTCAAAAAAACGCCGAATTTACGGCGTTATAATTACATTTCGACGTGTTATGTGGCGGGCAAACGAATCGGCGAGATTCTCGAAAGCGAGCTCGAACACCAAGCGGGTTTTCGTAATTTCTACGAGGAAACAAAATATGTCGCCGAAATGGAAGTCGAAAAGATGAAAGCGGATTTTCCCGTCACGATCTTTCGTCCGGCGGTCGTTGTCGGCGATTCGCGGACGGGCGAAACGGCGAAATACGACGGCATTTATTACGTGATCTTTTACTACAAAAAGTTTGCGCGGCTTTTGCGGCTTGCCAATGTCGGCAATAAAACAGTGCGGCTCAATCTGGTGCCGGTCGATTTTGTCGTCGAAGGTCTCGCCGCGCTTTCAAAAGATGAAAAAGCGATCGGCAAAACCATCGCGCTCGCCGATCCGCAGCCGCTTTCGACCGCCGAAATTTGCGATTCGATCGTCGTTGCTCTGACGGGCAAAAAATCGATCATCACGCCGCCGATGAGTTTGGTCGAATTATCGCTGAATATGCCGCTTTCGCCGCTGATCACGGGGTTGCCGCATTACGGCGTGCCGTATTTTTTTCTTGACCAAACCTACAACACGGAAGTTTCGCAAAAACTTCTCAAAGCTCATAACATCGAATGTCCGAGTTTTAAGGATTACGCCAAAAATTTGGTCGCGTTTGTCGAAAAACATCCGGTTTTGTAAAAATTAACAAAATCTTTACAAATCTTTTCGGGATTGAAAAGCATATTTTGGGTGCAATGCGGCATCATAAAATTAAATTTGAAAGGTTTCAGAGGTTTTATGTTTTTGCCGCGAACTAAATTTTATCTGCAATTTCTCGTCGTTTCTCTCGCTTTGAGCGTTTTTGTCAACGCGCAGTCGGGACGCACGACGCCGCGCCCGAAACCGTCCGATGACGATACCGAAAAGGTTTTCACCGAAGAGATCAAACTGAATGTTTCGGCTTTTGACGCCGTCGGAAAGTTTTTTTCGGGTGTCCGGAAAGAAGATCTGGTGATCAATGAAGACGGCGTGCTGCATCAGGCAACAAGCGTTCGGCGAATTCCCGCAACTGTTCTAATCGTTCTCGATACGGGCGGCGAAGACCGGCAGGCAAAAGATTTTAAGACGACGCGCTCAGCCGCCGCCGCTTTGATCAACAACCTGCAGCCCGACGATACGGTCGCGCTTCTTGAATATAATGACGAAGCGAAAATTATCGCCGAATGGACGACCGATAAAACGCAGCTTTTGGCGGCATTGGACAAAAATCTCAATTTCGGCAAGCGTTCGCAGTTTGTCGATGCCCTGAATTTAGCGGTCAAATTTTTCGACAGATCGAATCTTGAAAATCGACATTTGGTGCTGATTACCGACGGTTTGGACAGCACGAGCGACGACAGCGAAAAAAGCAAAGCAATCAAAAATCTGCTTGCGACCGACATCAATGTGCACATAATGAGCTACACGAAAATGGAGCAAGCGATCGTCGGGCAGCGTATCAAATCGGTGCAGGGCGGCGGCACGCAGAAAAAAGCCTTGCCGCCGGGCGCCGACATTCCCGTCCAGGGACAGACCAAAACTTATCCCGTGATGACGATCAATCTCGACCGCGAAATGATTCGTAAAATCAGGGAGCGCGGCGAAAATCTCGCCGGCAGCGAAAAGGCGCTGAGCAAACTTTCGACCGACACCAACGGTTTGCTTTTTCTGCCCGAAACACGCAAGGAAATGATCGAAAAAACCGAGTCTCTCGCTAAAAATATCGATTCAAATTACGTTGTCACATACATTCCGAAACGCGCCTTGAGCGATGTTCGCGTGACCGAAGAACGCAATATCGAAGTTACCTCGCGCCGTTCGGGACTCGATATTTTGGCGAAACGTAAACTGATCGTCAATCCCGAAAACAGATAAAAATCTTTAAATTTGGCGCGTTTTGGTATAAATTAGCGGAAATGAAATATTTTCCGCTAATTTTGTTTTTCGCTTTGATCTTCGCCTTTGCCGGTTCCGCGCAGACAGATCAAACTTTGAATTGCCCGAGCATATCAGTTTCAGGCAGCGGGTTGGTCAATCCGGGAGAGCCGATGTTTTTTACAGCGAAGGTCGAAAATTATGATTTGAGTAAATTATCTTTTAAATGGACAATTTCCGGCGGAGAATTTTTAGATGGACAAGGAACTTTATCAATCAAGGTTTTGAAAAAGGATAATAACGAAAATATAACGGCAACCATTGAAGTAGAAGGTGTTCCCGAAGGCTGCTGGAATATCATTTCAGAAACCGCAGCTATTTGCGGGTGCGTTAATCCCAGGTTGTTCGATGAGTTTTCAACGCAATCATCGCAGATAAATAAAGAGAGACTTGATAATCTGATAAACGAAATTCAAGGGAGTCCCAATGAAACAATTTACATCATCGAATATTTCAAATCCGGCACGCCGACAAGCGTTATCAACCGAAAAATTCGAAAGCTCCCCGAGTATCTTATCTACCAAAAGAAGCTTGAAAAAGAAAAATTTACGATTTTAGCCGAATCTCAAAGTGAAAAGAATTTGACTAAAGTTTGGATCGTTCCGCCGGGCGCCGAAAATCCGACAATCGAAAACTAATCGAAGACGTCCATCGATGAATATTAAAAACTCACTTGACAAATTTTAGAATTAGAATTATTCTAAATCTAACTTAGGACGAAATGAACGAAACAGTAAATATTAAAGATTTGGGTTTGACGAAGCAGCGCGAGGTTGTTTTGCAGGTCATTCGCGATGAAAAAGAGCATCTGACGGCGAACGAGGTTTTCGACAAAGCGAAGCAGCTTTTGCCGACGATTTCTTTTGCGACGGTTTATAATTCGCTGCGGTTTCTGAAAGAAGCGGGACATATCGCGGAAATCAGTTTCGGCAACGGCGCGAGCCGTTTCGATTCCAAACTAACGCGCCACGATCACGCGATCTGCACAAAATGCGGAAAGCTGGTTGATATGGAGATCGAATTGCCGGCGGAGATCATCAAGTTCGCGTCGGAATTTTCGAAATTCAAACCCGAATCTTTAGAACTTACTTTGCGCGGGCTATGTCCTGATTGCAATATATAAATTACAAATTACGAATTACAAATTTCAGATGAAATTGCTGAAATCAATAAAAAAACTAGGAGATAAATTTAATTATGTCAACAGCTACAAGCACAGCGACGGAAAATAAAGCGGAAGTGACAATTGCCAAAGTCGGCAAGCCGGCACCGGATTTTAATCTGCCTTCGACCAAAAATATGGAAACATTGGGCGAAAGCATCAGTCTTTCCGACTACAAAGGAAAATGGTTGATCCTGCTTTTCTACCCGCTCGATTTTACATTTGTTTGCCCGACCGAATTGACGGCTTTTTCGGACAGACTCGAAGAAATTAACGGCATCGGTGCTGAAGTTCTCGGTGCTTCGACCGATTCGGTTCATTCACACCGCGCATGGATCAAAACGCCGCGTGATCAAAACGGCATCGAAGGCTTGGCGTATCCGCTGATTTCGGACGTCGGCGGCAAGCTCGCGGCGAAATACAACATTCTGGTTGAAGAAGCGAACATCGCGTTGCGCGGTCTTTTCATCATCAATCCCGACGGCATTTTGCAATACGCGGTCGTCCACGATTTGAACATCGGACGTTCGGTTGACGAAACTCTGCGCGTTTTGCAAGGCTTGCAAACGGGCGGACTCTGCTCGGCTGATTGGACACCGGGACAGGAGAATTTGAAGGTCTAAGAGTTTGAGATTAATTGCGGATTGCGGATTGCTTTGTATTATAAATCCGCAATCCGCAATCCGCAATCTTTTTACGGAGTAAAAAAATATGCCAATGAGAATCGGTGATGCCATTCCAAAATTTGACGGTGCAAGCGAATGGCTCAATGAATTGCAGGAAACTGCCGACGAATATGTTGCGGGAAGTCCGACGCTTGTTTATTTTTGGGCGACGAGCTGCGGAATCTGCAAGGAAAATATGCCCAAATTGCGGGAATTAAAAGCGAAATTTAAAGACAAAGGTTTGAAAACGGTAGCGATCCATATGCCGCGTTACGAAGCCGATACGAATATGGAAACCGTCAGGGAAACCGTTGAAAAATTCTGTATCGACGATGTTTGCGCGATCGACAATCAGCATAAATTGAAAGATGCGTTTTTGAATGAGCAAGGCTGGGTGCCGGTTTATTATCTGTTTGACGCGGCTGGAAAATTAAAATCGCGCGCGGCAGGCGAATTCGGCGTCGGAGTTTTAACGACGGCTTTGGAAAAAATGTTTCCCGCGCAAAGCGCGGCGGCTTAAATCTTTAATTGAGAAATTAATAAGCGTTCCAGATTTGATTTTAATCAAATTCGAGCGTTTTTTCTAAAACAATATATTAGAATTATTCTAATTCCAACCAAAAAGGAGGAAAATATGAGCGAAGAAAATAAAAAAAAGGAAGAAAAATCAACGACTTTAACAACATCGGCGGGCGTTCCGGTTGCCGACAATCAAAATTCGATCACGGCGGGCGAGCGCGGTCCGGTTTTGATGCAGGATTTTCATTTATTGGAAAAACTGGCGAATTTTAACCGCGAACGAATTCCCGAACGAGTCGTTCACGCGAAAGGTTCGGGCGCATTCGGCACTTTGACAATCACCGCCGACATCACAAAATATTCAAAAGCGAAGGTTTTTTCGGAAGTCGGCAAACAAACGCCGATGCTCGCGCGGTTTTCGACCGTTGCCGGCGAACGCGGCGCGGCGGATGCCGAACGCGACGTGCGCGGCTTTGCGCTGAAATTCTATACGGAAGAAGGCAATTGGGATTTGGTCGGCAACAATACGCCGGTTTTCTTCGTCCGCGATCCGCTTAAATTTCCCGATTTTATTCACACGCAAAAACGCGATCCGCAAACGAATCTGCGAAGCGCGACGGCGATGTGGGATTTTTGGTCGCTTTCGCCGGAATCTTTGCATCAGGTAACGATTCTTTTCTCCGATCGCGGTTTGCCGAAATCGCTTCGAACGATGCACGGTTTCGGTTCGCACACATATAGTTTTATCAACGCCGACAACGAGCGTTTCTGGGTGAAATTTCACTTCAAATCGCAGCAAGGAATCGAAAATCTTCTGAATGAAGAAAGCGCGGCGCTGATCGGCGACGACCGCGAATCGCATCAGCGCGATCTTTTTGAATCAATCGAAAAAGACGCTTTTCCGAAATGGAAATTTTATGTGCAGATCATGAACGAAGAAGATGCCGACAAACAGGAATTTAACCCGTTCGATCTGACAAAAGTTTGGTATCACAGCGATTTTCCGCTGATCGAAGTCGGCGAGATCGAACTCAATCGTAATCCCGAAAACTATTTTGCGGAAATCGAACAATCAAGTTTTGCGCCGTCGAATGTCGTTCCGGGGATCGGACATTCGCCCGATAAAATGCTCCAATCGCGCATTTTCGCGTATGCCGACGCGGCGCGTTATCGTTTGGGCGTCAATCATGAACAGCTTCCTGTCAATCGCCCGCACGTAGCGGTCAACAATTATCAGCGCGACGGTTCGATGCGAGGCGACGGAAATTTCGGCGGAAAGCTCAATTACGAACCGAATTCGTTTAACGGTCCGCAGGAAGACAATTCGGTTGCCGAACCGCCGTTGAAGATTTCGGGCGCTGCCGACCGTTATGATCACCGCCTCGGCAACGACGATTACACGCAGCCCGGAAAACTGTTTCGGTTAATGAATGACGATCAAAAACAGCAGCTTTTCAAAAATGTCGCGGCGGCAATGAACGGCGTTCCGCAGTTTATCATCGACCGTCAGATCGGTCATTTTACAAAAGCCGACGAAGCCTACGGCG
>JBBQOA010000206.1:0-7549 GCA_038330465.1 Pyrinomonadales bacterium | reverse complement strand
GTTATGAGGTTTTACGTCATTTTACGGCGCTCGACTCTGATGCCCGTTTCGTTTTGATGACCGGACAAGGTTCTGCTGCCGGCGCGCTCGATGCAACTGCCATCGGAGCCTATGATTACCTCGTTAAACCATTCAAAATAGATAATATATTGAATATCGCCGGTTCTGTCCGCGAACATTGCATAATTCGAGAACAACATATCAGACAACCTTTGGCACAGCAGATTCAAGGCTATGTTTCGGAAATTCCGCTGATCGGCAATAGTCCGAAATTTGTCGATTGTCTGAAACTTGTCGGGCGCGTTGCCACCACCAATTTGCCTGTTTTGATAACAGGCGAATCGGGAACCGGAAAAGAGGTCGTCGCGCAAGCCATCCATCAACGAAGTAATCGCGCATCAAAAGCGTTTGTCGCGGTCAATTGCGGCGCAATTCCGGTTGAATTGATCGAATCGGAACTTTTCGGGCACACGCGCGGTTCGTTTACGGGTGCAGACCGCGAACGCATCGGATTATGGGAAGAAGCCGACGGCGGAACGATTTTTCTTGATGAAATTTCCGAAACCAGTCCGTTTTTTCAGGTGAAATTGTTACGCGCTCTCCAGCAGGGCGAAATTCGACGCGTCGGTTCAAATCGAACTCAGAAAGTCGATGTTCGCGTGATCGCCGCTACCAACCGTGATATTGAAGAAGAAGTTAAAGAAGGTCGTTTCCGGCAGGATTTGATGTATCGTTTGAATGCCGTGACAATTTGTTTACCACCGCTGCGTGACAGAATCGAAGATATTTCACGATTGGCACTGCATTTTGCCGGTCAAATTCAATCGCCCAATATTTCCGCGCCGAGCTTTTCCCCGGCAGCTTTAAAATTGCTCGAAAAATATAATTGGCAAGGCAACGTGCGCGAGCTTGAAAATGCCGTTCTGCACGCAGTTTCACTCTGTGATGACGTAATTTATCCCGAGCATCTGCCGGTTCGAATTCGTTCATTTGAAAATGAATCCGCTTCACTGTCAAATATTGGTGTCGATACTTCGTCCAAACCAAATGCAAAATTCCTGACGCTTGCCGAAATGGAAGAAAGATATGTCGCGCAAGTGCTTGCCTCGACCGACGGCAATAAACAAGCGGCGGCGCGGCTGCTCAATATCGACCGCAAAACCCTGACCAGAATTCTTAAACGCGGGGAATCCATAGATTCTTAAAATTTATTTGCGGCGGCGTGTCTGTTTCGCTTAAGCAATTTATGCGCTCAAAAACCATCCAGAATTAATTTTAGTTCACTGCCAAATTCACTCAATTTTCGGGACGCGAAGATCATTATATTTTCGTGTCTTTTATTATTTTCCGTTTCAAAAATAATTGCGGAAGATGACCTCGCACTAAGGAATTTTTGGTGTAGCTAAATTCCCCGCTCATTAATTTTCAGCTTCTTATATTTACCTTCCAACTTGATTAAGTTTAGTATTTACAATGTTTCCGAAATTCTCGTAGGTTGGTATAAAACTTGCAAAAGTCTTTTCGCAGTCAATGCTTTACCTTTTTGTCTGTAAGTTTTAAGCAAATTATTTTCGGGCGGATACATTCAGAAAAATTCAAAAACTTAATTTTCTTTTTAAACGAAGAAATCCGGCTAAGCGGCTTGCAAAGGTCTTCTTTTGTAAACTTGCAAGATTTTTTTGGAGTTTGAAAACTATCTGAATTTACCGTTCACAGAAATCAGAATTAAATTTATGAGACTTGAAAATCAAATTCAAATTGAAAGCAACATGAAACAATATTACGAAATTTTACGATCACGCCAATCGCAAATTATCGGAATAATCAAAGAAACGTCAGAGTTACTTTCGAGAGTAAACACCTCGCCGAATTATTCGGAAAGCGAAAAAAATACAAATCAAATCATTGATAAAAATCTTGGTGACGGAATGCAAATAGCGTTCGGGATGATCAATGCGTTGGCGAATATTTTGGATGAGCAAATGAAGGCTTTAAATATTTGGGAACGTTTGCTGCTCGATGAAAAACAGCCCACTGAATTGCAATCAAATGTTGATTACGGCTATCAGGATTATTATGAAATAACGACTAATTAACTGTAATTTTTGTTCTGCCCCTCTTTTTGACAAATCGTCAAACTTCCAATCCTTCAACGATAAATTGGCTACCCGGTAGTGATGCCGGCTCCGCAAAGTCGTGAGTCTCAGATTTTTTGAGATTGTCTGACTGCCGAAATGAAGTCTATGAAAATTAAACGTTCAGCAATTCCGTACTTTTTTTTCTTGATTGCACCGGTCATCTTTTCGGCATACGTCATTGCCCAAATCAGCGAAGTGAAATATATCGACAACCGAAATGTGATTTCAAAAAAATCCTTCGATATTGCTTCGCTTGAAAATCAGGTTTTTATTGTCATCAATCAAAAAAGAGCTGAATACGGCTTAAAATCTCTGGTTTGGGATGAACAGGCGGCGGCGATTGCCCGACTTCATTCATCAAATATGGCAAACTTTAATTTTTTTAGTCACGTTGGAATGGACGGCAAACACGTTGACAATCGCGCAGATTCGATCGGTTTGCGAAATTGGCGAATGATCGGCGAAAATATCGCGTACAATTCCGGTTTTGACAATCCGGTCGAACGGGCAGTTTTGGGATGGATGCAATCTGACGGTCACCGTAACAACATTCTGCGAAACAAATGGAAGGAAACCGGGATTGGTATTTCCGTTTCGGCTCAGGGGAAATTTTTTATAACTCAGGTTTTTCTGCAAAGAAAATAGCAAAGATGTAAATCTATCTGAGGCTTCGGTGATTTTTTCAATTGCCGGAGCCTATTTTTTGCTGTCAAGCAGTTCGCGAACCTTATGCGCGATCTCATTAAATGAAAATGGTTTTTGTATAAAATTCAATTCCGATTCCCGAACACCGTGTTGAACGATAGCATCTTCCGTATAGCCCGAAGTAAAAAGTATTTTTATATGAGGATGAGTTCGCAGGATTTTTTCGGCTAATTCACGTCCGCTCATCATCGGCATCACCACGTCGGTCAAAAGCAAATCTATCTCAGGACCATTTATTTGGCATAATTCTAAAGCTTCAAAACCATCTTTTGCCTCGATCACACAATAGCCGCAGGCTTCCAAAACCTGACGGCTTAAATTTCTGACGAGCTCTTCATCTTCGACCAACAAGATCGTCTCAACGCCCTGTTTGAGGCTATTGAGCGGAATACGAGTTTCTGCCAAGATGACGGTCGGTTTGACCGCCGGAAGATAAATTTCAAATGTCGTTCCCGTTCCAACCGTACTTTTTACCAAAATATAGCCGTTCAGTTGATTTATGATCCCATAAACAGTTGATAAACCCAATCCGGTTCCCTTACCGATCTCTTTGGTTGTAAAGAAAGGTTCAAATATTTGTTGGCGAATCTCTTCATCAATGCCGACTCCGGTGTCGGAAACTGCCAACATCACATAATTTCCCGGTTTTGATTCGCTGTTTGGGCTGCTAAAATTTTCATCCAGATAAATATTGTCTGTTTCAATCGTGATTGTTCCGCCTTTCGGCATTGCATCGCGCGAATTGACGGCGAGATTAAGCAGCATTTGTGAAAGCTGTCCGGAATCTGCTTTGACAAAATCAATTAACGGATTCAGCACTGAAACGACCTGGATATCCTCGCCGATCAAACGCTGGAGCATCACTAAAGAGTCCGAAATAATTTGATTGATATCCAATACTTTGACTTGCAGAATCTGGCGTCGGCTAAAAGCTAAAAGCTGCTGCGTCAAACTTGCCGAACGTTCGCCGGCTTTCTTGATTTCTTCAATGTTTCGCCTGAGCGGATCAGATTCGTCCAAACGGCGCAGCGTCAAATCGCTGTAACCGTTAATAGCGGTCAGCATATTGTTAAAATCGTGGGCAATTCCGCCCGCTAGTCTGCCGACCGATTCGAGTTTTTGCGCCTGTCGCAATTGTTCTTCACTCTTGCGTAAATTTTCCTCGGAAAGTTTATTATCATTGATGTCGGTGAGCGTTCCAACCCATTCACGAATCGTCCCGTCCGTTTCATAGACCGGCGTTCCGCGAGAAATATAATAATGATAAGTGCCGTCCGGATGGAGCATTTTGTATTCGCTTCGATATTGGTTGCTTGTTTTGATGGCGCGCATAAATTCATCGAGCGCCCGTTCTTGATCATCGGGGTGGAGCCGCGAAGTCCACTCAAACAATAGGTTTTTACCAGTTTCTTCGAGAGATTTACCGCGCGGAGTAAGGGCGGTCAGAAGAGTGCCGTCAGCGTCGGCTGTCCAAACAATTTGCGCGATGGAATTTACTAAAGACCGAAAGCGGAGCTCGCTTTTCTGCAATTCTTCCTCCGCTTTTTTGTTTTCAGTGAGATCGATGCCGAAAGTGAAAAAGCCTTGAACATTCCCTTTTTTGTCAATTTCGGGAACGTAATTGAGTCGCAGATATTTCGAACCGTTTCCCTTAAATGAAGCACGCTCAATAGTAAAGGTTTCACTCGATAAAGCTCTTTCAAATTCGGGGAAAATCTTTTGATAGTCTGCCGCTTCAAAAATTTCTTTCAGATTTTTTCCGATAGTGTCAGCTTCGGTCACGCCAAACCATTGCAGGAATGCCCGATTAACAAAGACAGCGTTTAATTGATTATCAATATGCATGATCATCGTCGGCACGGTATCCGCCACCAGCTTCAGTTGGGCTTCGTTTTTGCGGAGCGCTTCAACGGTCTCCATTCGTTCGGTTATATCGTTACAAGTCCCGATCCATTGACGAAACTGACCGTCGGCATCAAAGATCGGGACGCTCCGGGTTGCCATAAAACAATATTCATCAGTTTTTGTCAGAAACCTGATGACCATATTGAAATAAGTTTTATTTTTGAGAGCATTCTGCCAGGCTCTTAACGCGGGTTTTCGGTCTTCGGGATGAATGATCTCGATCAAACCCTCTAAATCTGTGATCGGCTGACCACGCAAGTTTGAAAACCATCGAAAAATATCGTCGTTTGAACCGTCTTCTTCAGCAACCCAGATATGTTGCGTCGAAGCCTGAATGATCGCCCGCATATTTTCTTCGGATTCGCGTAATGTGTTTTCGGCTTTTTTTCGTTCGGAAATATCTTGAACTGTTCCGATCAGTCGCAAAGGTGCGCCGTTTTCATCGTATTCGGTCAATCCGTTTGTGGCGATCCACCGGATTCCGCCCTGCGTATCGATGATCCGAAATTCATCTTGATAGTGGGTGTGACCTTCAATTACTTTTTGGGAATTTTGGGAAACTTTTTCGGCATCATCGGGATGAATCAAATTAATAAAGTCCGGCATTTGATCTGTCAATTCATTTGAACCGAGAATGGCGGAGCATTCCGGTGTCCAAAAAATCGTTTTCGTTTGCAGATTCCATTCCCAAACGCCCATTCCGGCTGAACTGAGGGCTAATTGCAGACGCTTTTTATTTTCAAATAATTCGGATTCGGTCCGCTTGATCGCCCGTCGATTTTCGGCTTCCTTCAATTCCCGTTCAACTGCCGGGATCAACCGAGCCAAATTACCCTTGATAAAATAATCATCAACACCGGCAAGCATCGCCTGAACCGCCGTTTCTTCGCCGATCGTTCCCGAAATCATTATGAAAGGAATGTCGATTTCGCTTTTATTAAAAATAGCTAAAGCCATCAACCCATCAAAGCGCGGCATACTGTAATCGGAGAACACTATTTGCCAATCGAACGAATGGAGCGCATTTTCCATTGTTTCGGCAGTCTCAACTCGCTGATATTCGATATCGTAGCCGCCGCGTTTGAGTTGCCGCAACAAGATCAACGCATCGTCTTCCGAGTCTTCAACAATTAATGCCTTGAGCTTTTTCATAGATTGTTTGGAACCGTTTTATTAATTATTAACCAATATGTTCCAAGTTGCCTGGTAGCTTCGATAAACTCAGTAAAATCAACCGGTTTTTGGACATAGCTGTTTGCTCCAAGCTGATAACTGTCAACAATATCGCGTTGCTCAGCCGAAGTTGTCAGGACCACCACCGGAATCAATTTTGTTAGTTTATTTTCGCGAAGTCGTTTTAATACTTCCAAACCGTCAAGTTTCGGCAGCTTGAGGTCTAAAAGTATCAACTGCGGCATTTCACTTAAATCCCGTCCGGCATGATTTCCGGTTCCAAACAGATAATCGAGTGCCTCAACGCCGTCGCGCGCGACAACAATGTCGTTTGCAATATGATTTTTTTTCAATGCGCGAATCATTAATTCTTCGTCATCGGGGTTATCTTCGACAAGTAAAATGATTTTATTTTCCATAGTTTACAAACTCTTATTAAGCGACCTTAAAATAAAAAGTTGTGCCTTTATCAACCTCGCTTTCTGCCCAAATTTGTCCGCCGTGGCGATTGATGACACGCTGAACGGTGGCGAGCCCGATGCCGGTGCCTTCAAATTCATTGGTCGTATGCAGCCGTTGAAAAGCGCCGAAAAGTTTATTGGCGTAGGTCATATCAAAACCCGCGCCGTTGTCGCTGACAAAATAAACTTTTTCGCCGTCTTCAATTTTTTGCCCGAACGAGATCTCGGCGTGTTCCTTTTTCGAGGTAAATTTCCAGGCGTTGTTCAATAAATTTTCCAGTGCCGCCCGCATCAATCGTTCGTCAACAAATCCACAAACATCTTCTTCGATTTTGAGATTGACAGAAGTTTTCGGTTGGGCTTCCTGTAAATTTTCAAACAGTTCATTCGCAATCGCCGATAAATTGACGTTTTCAAAATGAAGCTCGCCGCGTACCATTTGCGATAATTTTAATAAATCATCGATCAATTGCGCCATTTTCTGACTTCCCGCCCGGACACGATTCAGAAAATTCTTTCCGTCATCATCTAATTTGTCGGAATAATCTTCCAACAAAGCCAAACTGAAACCGTCCATCGCTCTGAGCGGAGCGCGCAGGTCGTGCGAAACGGAATACGAAAACGCCTCTAATTCTTTGTTGACCGCATTTAATTCAGCCGTTCGTTCGGAAACCTTTTGCTCTAATGAAACACTGAACTGAAGAATTTCTTTTTCGGTCAGTTTGCGTTCGGTAATGTTATTGAAAACAACCGCCACGCGGCGGTTTTCCTCGTCGCCGACGCGGAAAGCGTAAATATCGAACCACAAATCCAATACTTCCAACCTTTCTTCAAACCGGATCGGCTCGCCCGTGAGCGCCACCTTTCCATAAATTTCAAACCATTTATCTTCAATTTCTGGAATAATTTTGCGGACTGACTTTAAGTTCAAAGCAGTTTCCGCAGAAATCCCCGTCAATCTCTCGAATGCCGGATTCAGTTCTAAAAACCGGTAATCCACCGCCTTTTCGGTTTCATCGAAAATCACTTCGATCAAACTGTAACCTTCATCAATCGAATCGAACAATGTTCGGTATCGTTCTTCCGATTCGCGCAATTTCTTTTCAGAGCGTTTTCGTTCGGTAATATCGTTCGCCAGGACGAGTCTTGCCAATCGTCCGCCAAATA
>JBBQOA010000205.1:0-7573 GCA_038330465.1 Pyrinomonadales bacterium | reverse complement strand
ATCTGGAGCATGGTCCGGCGCTGTCACCGCGTGATCCGCAAAAATTCCTCCGTCTTTCACATCAGCGTCGCTTTTGTCGGTCAACAGCCGCCTTCCGATTACCGAAAAAACCCTTCGACCATTTACAAACTCGATAAAATCGATAAAAATGGTTTGTGGCAAATTTGCGCCGATGCCGAAAAGCCCTCAAACCGCAAACAGCCGCGTTACTCGATTCCGATTGAAATCTATATTGCCATTTGCGACGGCGAAGAAAATATCATCGCTCACGAACAAACGGTCACGGAAAATATCTCGGCAAGCGGGGCTTCGGTTTTTTCAAGTTTAGATGTGAATATCGGTGATTCGATCAAAGTTATCAAACAACACGGTAGTTTTTCCGCGATGGCAATTGTTCGCGACCGACGCATCGGAAAAGATAATCTTCCGCGTCTGCATTTGGAATTTATTAATATTCGATTCCCGCTCGAAGGGATTGATTAAGGGTTGGACATTCTCTCAAAAAAGAATCGAAAAATTACCCCGGGCAATTATTATTTTAATTTTTCAGGAGATTCTATGTCAGTTAAATCAGACAATGAAAACCGGCGGGGCGACCGCATATCGCTCTCGCTTTCAGCCGTTGTGAAATTCAAGGAAAGCAGTGAAACCGTTTGGAAGGAAAGAACGGATCTAATTAGTATCTCGCGTTCGGGAGCCGGGTTTTATCTGGAACGCGAATGTCCGGTCGGGCAATTGATTTCGTTGATCATGCCGATGCCCAAACATTTGCGGTGCTACGATACCGACAAGGAATTGTATCGCGTTTGGGGACTCGTTCAGCATTGCAGTCCGGTGACCGGCGACGACGTTTCAAATTATCATGTCGGCGTTGCTTTTGTCGGCAAAACCGTGCCGCCGAGCTACACCGAAAATCCGCTTCAATCTTACCGGATCGCGGGCATTAACGAAGACGGAACGTGGCGTATCGTCGAGGCGAAAACGTCATTTGTCGTGCGTCGGCATCCGCGCTACTGGATCTGTTTGGAAATTTTTCTATCGGCTCTCGACAATGATAAGAATATGATCTCTGACGAAAAAGCGGCGACCGAAAATATCAGTTTGAGCGGTGCGGCGATCTTTTCCAATTTAAAGGTCGATGTCGGTGATTCGGTAAATTTCGACTGTGTTAAGCACAATTTTTCGGCATTGGCAATCGTTCGCAATCGTCAAACTTACGAACACCAACTGCCGAAACTTCATCTTGAATTTATCAACACAACCTTTCCGGTCGAAGAAATTTCTCTGTTGTCCGAAGCCGACCTGTTTGATGATGACGAAATCCCGGCTGACACTGAAGAGATGTCGCCGATTGAAGAATTAATCGAAGTTTAGTTATCCTGAAGGCTGAATATTTGTTGTAACTCATCAGTCGAACGGGCGGTCGCGAAGATATTCGCCGACAAATATTTTGAATAAGTAAATACACTCGCGACCGCCCGTTCGACTGATTCCCGATATCCGTGAAAGCTGTCACCCGCAAATATCCGCCGCCGTTTGTCATTGATGCCGTCCGTTATTTTGTCCACGGCATCAGCAAAATTCTCTGGCGCATCGAATATCACGACCGCGAAAACATTCCCAAAAATCTAAAAAGTGGCTTGCTGATCGTCGCTAATCATCAAACTTATTTCGATCCGTTCTGGATTTGCGCGCCGATGCGCCGGAAATTTCGTTTTATGGCGTGGGACAAAGCGTTTGACTGGTTCTTTGTCGGTTGGCTGATCCGTTATCTCGGTTCGTTTCCGGTTGACACGAAACGAGGCACGACAAAAAGCGTTTTGCGCGAATCTTTTACGGCGTTGAAAGAAGGCGCGACGCTCGTGATGTTCCCCGAAGGCGCCCGCGAATTTCCGGACGGCAAGCTTTTGGAATTTAAGACCGGCGCGCTGCGAATCGCAATGGAAGCAGGCGTTCCCGTCCTGCCCGTGACGGTGCGCGGCGGAAACCGCGTCTGGTCGCAAACAATGAAATACCCGCATTTCCCAAAAGTCGAGATCTTTTATCACCCGCTTTTTGAGGTGCCGAAACCTGCCGCCGATGAAGATCTGCACGAACATCTCAAAAAAATGACCGCGCGGCTTGCCCTGATCATCAGCTCGAAACTAACGAAAGAGGAATGAGACTTAAACCAAGGATTGACGGACAGCACATAGATCGGCGACCAGTTGCAGTCCGGTTTTCGCGGCGCGCCATTTTTTCTTATTGAAAAATCTATATCGAGTAAAAACAAAGCAAATAGGACGCGGATGAACGCGGATCAATCGGATGAACGCAGATTTATTTATTCTTTAATCCGCGCGAATCCGCTTAATCCGCGTTCATCCGCGTTCCATTTTTGTATTAAAGCAGCTTCTTAAATTCCACCTCGTAAAGCTGATTACCTAGATCCTTGTTTTGATCAGCGCGGCTTGGGCGGTGACAGTTGCAGTTCGGAAAGTAGATGTCGCAGCTTAGACGAAGATCGTCCAAACTTCAGAAATCATTCTCCAACCCGTAAAATCAACCCGCCAATTTTGCCGACAATGTTTTAAGTATTTTTATTCTTGAGGCGTGCCGATAAATGCTATAATTTTATTGGAAATTTCTTAAAGATTGTCTGAACTTATCCTCTACTCATTGATAATACTGCATTAAACCCTCCTGCAATATTTTCTTCGCTTCTCTCTTTCTTAATTATCCGGCGGCAGCTGCGGCGGCGGTTTCGGCGGTTTCTGCTGATTCTGCTGATTCTGGTTTTTTCTTTCGAGTTCCTTTTGCTGTTTTTCTATTTCCAGCCCCTGCCGTAATTGCCGCCGCTGCTCAGGAGTCATATTCTTCCAGATAAAGAGCGGAAACTGCTTTTTAGTTTTCGGATTCGTCGGCGGTGTCGAAGGGTCTTCATCGTCGTCAACATCAATCAGCGGCGGTTCATCGGTGACTGAGGCTTGTCCTTTTTTTGTTGGCGTAATCGTTTCCGCTTTAGTTTTCGCGTCGATCGGTTTGGTGTCGGTTTTCGCGACCGTTTCCTTCGGCTTTGTTTCGGTCGAAACATTTGTCTCCGTTTCGGCAACCATCATATTCGAATTGTTCGGGTTGACGTTTGACGCGCCAGTATTCGCGTTTTCCGGCGGAACCGTAACTTTCAAAATATCTTGTTCGGTGTTCGTGTTCGCCGGATGATTGCCGATGCCGAAAACTTCCGGATTGTAAATATAGATCGCCGAAGCCGCGCTGCCCGCCAGCAGCAAACTTCCCAAAGCCGCGCCGAGCGCCATTCCGCGCCGCGATTTTTTGCCGTTCGATGCCGTTGTCAGCGGATGGATCTTCGTTGCCGATTCTTCAAAATCGCCTGTCCCGGTCGGCTTTTTAAGTTCCGTCACCTTCGACAGTTCATTCGAAAATGTTTCGGTCTTGATCTCCGATTGCTTGAGATTCGACGCTTCAAAAGGATCGGATTGAAGCTGCGTTTTCTGCGAATGGATATTCGTCTCAAGCAGATTGGCGGCACCGATTCGGGTATTCACCGACGGTTTTTCGTCCGTGACATTCGCCAGCTTCGCACGCATTTCTCCGGCGGAAACGGGACGCTGATTGGCATTCAAAGCCATCGCTTCGTGCAACACTCGGGCAACTCCGGCGGGAATATCCGCCCGAATTTTATGCGCTTCAAACAGGGGATCGTCCTTTTCGCTCAAAACATTCATCGCCCGCGTCAGCGCGTCCGCCGGCGGCACGCCCGTCAAAAGATGATAAAGCGTGGCGGCAAGCGAATACAGATCGCTGCGCGGATCAGTGCCCGAACCCTGAATCTGCTCGATCGATGCGTAGTTGCGCGAATAACCGAAAACGCTTTTCGCGGCGGTCGCCGATTCGGCGTTGGTGATATTGCCCTTCGCGAGACCGAAATCGAGCAAGATGATCTGTCCGCGCGAATTAAGTTTCAGATTTTGCGGTTTGATGTCGCGGTGAATGACGGGAAATTCCTGCGTGTGCAGAAATTCGAGCGCGTCGAGCAATTGATCCGCCCAATTGAGAACTTCCCCGACTGAAAAAACCTTGCCCTCGTTTTCCAATTGTTCGGAAAGATCGTCGCCGTCGATGTATTCCATCACGAGAAATTGTCCGTTTCCCTCGATGAAATGGTCGCTCACGCGCGGCAGTGCGGGATGCTTCAAACTGTTCAAAAGACGTGCCTCGCGCTCAAACGCTTTACGGAATTTGTCGTCCGTGAAAAATGTTTCCTTGATCGCCACGACGCTTCCGAAACGCTCGTCCGTCGCAATATAAACCGCGCCCATGCCGCCCGCGCCGATTTGCTTTTCGACCAGGTACCGATCCTGTAAAACTTTTCCCGCTTCAATCATTTTTTGCAGACCTTTTGGATGAATTTTCGATATTTTACTATATCGGCGTGTTTTTATAAAAAAATTAGAGTGTAATTTCCGCCAAAAGTTTGTCTTAATTTCTTCTTTTTTGATTTCGGAGCCGTTCTTTTAGATCGCGGCGCTGTTCGGGACTGATTTGTTTTATTTTCCGCGCCGGATTCTCTTTCCTGTTTGGCGGCAAATCCTGAAAGCTGCCGGAATTATTTTGCGCCGTTGTTTCGCGCTGATTTTGACGCAGCGTCGGCTGAATTTGCCGCGTTTTATCGGCGACCGGATTTGTCGAAAGCTCGCGGCGCTGATCATTCTGGACGGTTTGCCCGGATAAGGTTGAATTCGTTGTTTTTGTTTCAATGTTTGAATTTCGATCCGGCAGAGAATTGCTGACCTTTGGCTCCACTGTTTTTCGAGTTTTTGTTTCAGTCGGTTCAGAATCCGGCTTTTTGACCACACTAACTTTCTCGTCCGGCGATTTCGGTTTGACCGCTTTTTCCCCTTCAAGACCGGTTTGCTGATCTTCGCCCGAGTCCGTCGAAACCTTCGTATTTTGCGCGTCCGGCAAATTTTCTGCGCTGACCTGATTGGTTGTCGGCGAATGAACAGCATTTCCCGAAAAATAATAAAATGCCGCCGCCAAACCGCTCAACAAAAAAACTGCGCCGAGCATCGCCAAACTTCCATTTAGAACAAATCTTTTGCGCGGACGCTCATCTTTTTCAACGATTGTTTTGGTTTCGATGGCTTCACGATATTCATAAAACTGCGCGCGGCGGTCGTAAACTTCGGTGGCAATGGCAGATTGTTTGATCTCCGGCGCTGACATAATTTCTGTTTGTTTATTCATAACTTCCCCTTTTGCTGACTAAACCTTATTTTTTTTTGATCAAGGATCTCTTTCCAAAAACACGACGAGGCAGACTTTTTGTAAAGTCTGCCTCGTTCGTTTCAAGATTTTATACGATTTATCTGTAAGCACTCGAACCGACCTTTGGCAGATTATAAACATCAGCCAAAGTATTCAATTCGTAGCGAACGCGTGTCCAATTTGATTCGGTTTTCGAATCATACCGGCGGTTTCGCATATTCCGGTCAATATCGGATGCAATATTCAAACAGCGTCGAACTTCGTCTTTATTTTCGATCCACGCGTCGCGGCGTGAGAATTCTCGCGCAAGTTCGTCCGTTGCCGATTCCAGATCGCGGGCGCGTTTGTTCAGCCAATCTTCGCGTTTGGTTCCGTTCAGACGGCTTTTATCGAGCGATTTGTCATAATTTTTCACGAAATTATCGACGCGGTCTTCGACGCGGTTGATAACTTGCTTGACCTGCGATTTCGACATTTTTCTGCCGCGCGATTCGCGGCGCTGCGCATTGCTGACATCCGCAAACGTCAAAACCATCAAAACTGCCGCTAATCCGACACCTAAATTTACAAAATATTTTCTCATCATTTCTCTCCTTTCGATTCTTTATAAATTAAAATTATTCCTTCCTTGAGCCAAGCAATTTTCTCATCGCTCAGTTATTCAGACGCGGAAGGTTTTCGAAAAGTCGAAGAAATTTACAAAAAAATAATTTTAATATTTTCTTGTAAATTATTATGCAAAAACGATTTGCGGATTACGTCACGAACCTTTTCACGATTTCAATCAACCCATTTTTCGGTCATATCGCACCAGATCGCGAGCCCGCGCCAGCTGCCGAATTTCTCGTAAAAGGCTTCAATTTCTTTGTCGGCGCAAACCTGCTCCGCGTTGTGTTTTTTGTAAAACTGCGACCGCAGCCACGAATCGAGCGCGAGCCCGTCGTAGCGTCCGACCAGCTTCAAAAGATTTTCCGCCGCGTAATCGCCGACGCCTTTGACATTCTTCATTTCTTTTTTAAGTTCCTTGGTCGGCAGATCCGAATCGAGCCACGATTCGGGAGCCAATTTCCCGCTCGCGACCCGTTCAGCGAGTTCGGCAAAATACGGCGAACGATAGCCGGCGCGAATTTCGTCGCGGTAAAAATCAACCGAAACATTCGCCATCGCTTCGGCGGTCGGAAAGGCGCGTTTGCCGTCCGCCGTTTCCGCGCCGAGTTTTTTGACCAGATTCGTTGTCATATTTTTGGTCAGCGCCCACGAACAATTGGTCGTGCAGAGCGTTTTGACGAGATCTTCAAAAACCGTCGGTGAACGAAGCAATCTGCCCGCGCTCATTCCGGCAACCCAGGCGAGCCGTTTTTCTTTTTTTGTCAGGCGGTAAAATTCGCCCAAATTTTCGTCGAGACGCAAAATATGCCGAACTTCTCGGAAAACTTTTTCTTCGGTTTGGTGACTGAGTTTGTCGCCGCTAACTTCAATTTCGAGTTTGCCGTGCGTTTCGATAATATTTACCGAAACCGGGTTTTCACCGCTCAAAACGCAGCTTAAAAGCCAATTTTCACGATCAAGTTCGAACGGCAGCAGATCGCACCAGCCGTGACTGTACACCGCCGTTTTAAAATTAAAGTCGCTTTTTGTTTCAAGGATAAGTTTTGTAGTCATGGAAGAAATTCTATTCTGAAAAAATCTTCTTGACAAATCTTGACAATTTTTCGACTTATACAGAGTTTGCGACGTCTAAGAAAACGGGAAACAAAAACAATAATTCGTTGATAATATAGGTTGTAGTTTTTATTAAAAATAATGCTTGTATTTTACAGGCTAAATCCGATAAGATTAAATTGTATAACATCATTTAACGACATTTATCCCATTGGTCGTTAGAATTCAACCCAATTTTAAGTTTCAAGTAAAAGTTCTAGGAGGAAAGGGTATGATAAGCAGAAAATCGTGCTTATTTTTTAAAATATTAAGCGCCGGTTGCGCAGTAATTCTGTTCGGTTTGCCTGTTTTAGCGCAAGCCGATCCGGATCCTGATTCACCGACGCCCGTTTTGTTGAGCGAATCGGAAACGACCCGCGCGTTGACCGAGATCCCGACAAAAATCGTTCGCGGCAATCAATCAAAATTTCAAAGCAAGGCTTTTGCACCTGAACAGAATGTCGTCATCTATGTCACGAATGTTGACCTGATGAAAGGCGAAGGAGCAAATGCTTTCCGCGTTTATGCCGAAGACGTAAAAGGCAGAAAATACCGCTTTCCGGTTCTGGATCTTCGTTCCGCCAAAGGATTGGTCGGAGTTTAT
>JBBQOA010000204.1:0-7584 GCA_038330465.1 Pyrinomonadales bacterium | reverse complement strand
GTTATACTTCCTTTCCTTGATCCTAAAATCGCCACTGCCATGATTGCGCATAATGACTCGGAAACATTTTATTTACCGTTGAGACATTATGGCAAGTTTTTAACTAAAGCAATTGGGGTGAGCCCCGAAATTTGTGAGCATTTTATTTCAAATTGTAAACTGGATCCATCTCAGGTGGCTTGGATCCCTTACGGAGTTGAAGTAAGTCCAAAAAGTCCGATTGCAGATAGCGATGTAATCACAAAGATGATTTATGTTGGTCGATTAGACCAAGAGCAAAAGAGAATTTCAGACCTTCTGACCATTGCCAAAAAATTGTCCGCGCGAATAGACAGTTTTAAATTCACAATTATCGGAGATGGTTCTGAGATGCCGAATGTTTTATCTTCTTTATCCGATGAGATTAAAGAGGGAAAAGTTGAATTGTGCGGCTGGCTTGAGCATGACGATGTTATACAGAAGTTCAGGGAATCCGAGATTTTTATTTTAACTTCTGCTTATGAAGGATTTTGTATCGCGTTGATAGAAGCAATGGCAAACGGTTGTTGTCCTGTCGTAACCGACATCAGAAGCGGAAATAAACGACTTGTGGATGATAAAAACAACGGGTTTCTCGTATCTGTTGGAGATACAGATACTTTTATAGAAAGAATAATATGGTTGTCCGAACATCCGAACGAACTTTTTGAGATGAGGATAAATGCCTGGAACACCGGAGAGCAGTACAGTGTTCCAAGAATGGTTGAAGGATATGAAAAGTGCTTTTTTGATGCCGTCGAGGTGGTGAGAGCAAATCCCCGTGAAATCCCCCCCAACTTTCCTTTAATGGAAACTTGCCGTTCAAAATATCCAAATTGGTTGCGGAGAATAAAATTAGCTATAATGGGTAGTTAAAACCTTTGTTGAATTTTCAAATTTGTTTTCTTTAAATCAATTTGAAAATTATTGATTTAACCAATCTTTTTGGTTAAATATGATGAAAAGTGTCGGTAAAATTGTAGTTCGATAAGATAGTTTATAATCAATACAAAATGTTAGCAGTAAAAATAATTAACAAAATTAGAACTTTAAGAATGAAGTTCAGGAAATGGCTGCCGACAAACTTTATTTATTTGTTTTCTTATTTTTATGGTATTCAATTGGGGAAAAGTTGCGTTTTTTGGAACTACCCTACATTCTTCAAAGAGCTTGGTGGAAAAATAATTATTGGCGATAGATGTCTTTTTCGTTCTGATTCTGATTCAAATCTAATTGGTGTTAATCACAAATGTATATTATCTGTTCATTCGGCAGAAGCTGTTTTGAGAATAGGTGATAATTGCGGTTTTAGCGGCACCAGCATTGGGGTTAAGGAAAGCATAGAAATCGGAAATAATGTTTTAGTCGGAGCAAACTCGGTAATTACTGATTTTGATTGGCATTCTCTCAATCCGTATGAAAGGGATAATGCTAGTTTAGTACCATCAAAAAAAGTTGTAATAGAAGATAATGTTTGGATTGGGTTGAATTGTGTGATTTTAAAAGGAGTTAGAATTGGAAGAAATTCCATAATCGGAGCAGGAAGTATTGTCGTGAAGGATTTGCCTGAAAATTCAATTTGTGGTGGTAATCCTTGCAAAGTTATCAAAGTGCTGGACAATAAGTATCTCAATGATCAAGAAACAAAAATGCTGAATGATGATGAAAAAAATTCTACAATCAAAATATAAAATAATCATTCTTTCAACTTGTTTTTCAATAAAGTAATATTAATTTCTAGATTTAATTTTTAAGAGAATATGAAAATTTTAGTTACAGGTTCAAGCGGTTTGATCGGTTCGGAAGCGGTCACGTTTTTCGATGCTCAAGGTCACGAAGTGGTCGGCGTTGACAACAATATGCGAAAAGTTTTTTTTGGTGAACAAGGCGACACGACGTGGAATTTGAGTCGTCTTCAGCAAAACACAAGGAATTTCGCGCACAATGATCTCGATATTCGCAACCGCGAAGATGTCTTCAAATTTTTTGCGGCAAACAAATTCGACGCGATCATTCATTGCGCGGCGCAGCCCTCGCACGATAAAGCGCGCGACATTGCGCTGATGGATTTTGACGTCAACGCCGTCGGAACGGTCAATTTGCTCGAGGCGACGCGTCAAAACTTTCCGGAATCGCCTTTTATACAGGTTTCGACGAACAAGGTTTACGGCGACAGCCCGAACGAATTGCCAATGAACGAGCTCGAAACGCGCTGGGATTACGCGCGCGAAGAAGATTACAACGGCATCACCGAAGAATGCCGAATCGACCGCACGCTCCATTCTTTGTTCGGCGCCTCGAAAACTGCCGGTGACGTAATGGCGCAGGAATATGGGAAATATTTCAATATGCCGGTTGGAATTTTTCGCGGCGGCTGTCTGACCGGACCGTCGCATTCGGGCGTCGAACTGCACGGATTTTTGTCTTATTTGGTTAAACAGATCGTCTCCGGCGGGCATTACACGATCTTCGGCTACAAAGGCAAACAGGTCCGCGACCAGATCCACTCTTTCGACGTGATCCGCGCTTTCGAGGAATTTATCAAAGCGCCGCGCGCGGGCGAAGTTTACAACCTCGGCGGCGGACGCGCGAACAGCGCGTCGATCATCGAATGTATCAAGATGGTCGAAGATATGACGGGCAAAAAACTCGATTGGACATATTCGGAAGAAAACCGCATCGGCGACCATATCTGCTACATTTCAGACCTCAGCAAGCTAAAGAAAGATTATCCGAACTGGGACATTACGCGCAGTTTGCCGACGATCTGCGAAGAGATCGTCGCCGCGCAAAGCGAAAAAGCCGTCGGAGTTTAATTTTCATCCGCAGCGAATAGGTTAGTTTTATGAAAAATCAGTCAAAAGAAAATCTTCCTTTCGTAACGATTGTCACGCCGGCGTATAATCAGGCGGATTTTTTGCGTGACACACTCGAAAGCGTTCTCTCGCAAGATTATCCGAACATCGAATATGTCGTTTTGGACGACGGTTCGACCGATGAAACGCCGCAGATCTTAGCGGAATACGGGGATCGATTCATCTGGGAATCGCAGAAAAATATGGGGCAGACGCCGACCATCAACAAAGGTTGGGCGATGACGACGGGCGAAATTATTACGTGGCTCAATTCGGACGATACGTTTTATGATTCAACGTCGGTCAGAAAAGGCGTCGAATATCTGCTCGCCAATCCAGAAACGGGCATTGTTTTCGGCGATTCGATGTTCACCGAAGCCGACGGCTCGGAGATCGAACCGACGCGTCCGATCGTCGATTTCACCTACGAAAAATTTATCAAAACTTGCGAAAATTCGATCTCGCAGCCATCCGCCTTTATCCGCCGCGAAGTTGTTCGAAAGGTCGGCGATCTCGATCCGAAATTTTATTATTTTATGGATTGGGATTTTTGGATGAAAGCGGGTTTGCATTTCAAGATCGAACATATCGACGAGATCCTTTCGACCTATCGCCTACACGCCGATTCGAAAACCGTCTCGCAGGCGAAAAAAGCCGCGCCGGAACTCGAATATATGTATAAAAAATATTTCGCCCGCGAAGACATTCCCGCCGAAATCCGCGCCATCGAAAAAGAAGCGATGATGAATATGTGTTTTACGAGCGGCGGCTATTATTTGCAGGGTGACGACGCGAAAAGTGCATCCGAAATGGCGGACCGGGCGTTTGAATATAATCCGGCAGCCAAATTCAAATTGCCGAGCCTTCATAAATATCTGTATTGCAAATTCGGCAATCACCCGATCTACCGCAAAAGCCGCGCGCTTTATCGCGGACAATCGGCGTCGGTTTCGTAAGGAATTTTTAACGCAAAGGTGCGAGGACGCAAAGACGCAAAGTTTTAAAAGGGTATAAGAAAACTGTTTTTGCCGCCTGCGTTTAAAGTGTTAGCTGATTTTCTTTGCGCCCTCGCGTCTTTGCGTTAAAAAATATCAAATGAATCTTGTCAAAAATCTGCAAATTTCGCTGGTCATTCCGATGAAGAATGAAAGCGATTCGCTGGTGCTGCTGATCGAATCGATCGAAGAACAGAGCTATCAACCCGCGGAGATCGTGCTCGTTGACGGCGGTTCGACCGATCAGACGATCGAGATCGCCGAACATCTGGCGTCAAAAAACACCAAAATCAAATTGATTAAAACGCCCGAAGCGTCGCCCGGAAAAGGTCGCAACATCGGCATTGAAAATGCGCGAAATGAATGGATCGCGCTGACCGATGCGGGCATCACGCTCGAAAAAGACTGGCTCGAACAACTTGTCGCAAAGGTTCTGGAAGCGCCGGAAACCGAAATTGTCTATGGCAATTACGCGCCGAAAATAAACAGTTTTTTTGAGCGGATCGCGACGCTCGCCTACGTTCCGCCGCAAAGTGAAAATGTCATTCGCGGTATTACGATCGCTTCATATTTGATGAAAAAAAAGGTTTGGGAAACGGGCGGCGGCTTTCCGGATTTGCGGGCGGCGGAAGATTTGGCGTTTATGGAAAGGGCGGAAAGCGCAGGCTTTAAGTCGGCAATTGCGCCCGAAGCAATGGTTTTTTGGCAGCTTCGCCCGAACTTTTTGAGCACGTTTCAAAAATTCACGCTTTATTCAAAACATAATGTTTGGGCAGGTCGCGCGTGGGATTGGCATTACGGCGTCGCCAAACAATATTTGTTCGTGGTGCCGTTCGTGGTTCTGGCGATTCTGCACAGTCCATTTTGGCTGTTCGGCTTTTTAGCGTGGCTGGCGGCGCGGACGGCGAAGCGGATTCTGCTGCATCGCGCGGAATTCGGCGTCAAAATGCTTTTCAACCCGCTGATCTTCGGCGGCGTCGCGCTCCTGGTTTTAACGATCGATGCGGCGACTTTTACCGGTTGGGCGCAGGCGATTTTGAATAAAAACGGAAATTAGCGTAAATTCATAGTCGGTTAGTGAAATCGTGAAATTGTGAAAAAGTTCTGTTGAATCGAATGACGACGACTTTTTCACTTTTTGTCCTTTTTCACTTTTTACCTTTTTAAATTATGCCGGAAACAAATCTTTCCAATCAGCGGTTTTTGTCGATCGTGATGCCCGCTTACAACGAAGAAGCGACGCTGCGCGAGATTGTCGGCAAGGTTTTGGAGCTCGATTCCTTGCTCGAACTGATCATCGTTGACGATTGTTCAAAAGATAAAACGCCCGAGATCGCCGAATCTTTGGCAGCGGCGGACGAACGCGTTCGTTATGTCAGACAATCCGTCAACGGCGGGAAAACCGAAGCCTTGAAAACGGGTTTCAGTCTGACAAAAGGCGCGATCGTGATCGTTCAGGACGCTGATCTCGAATACGATCCGGCGGAGATCGCCGACGTCATTATGCCGATCGCGACGGGGCGCGCCGACGTCGTTTACGGTTCGCGTTTTATGGTCAAACGGGCGGCGCGCGTGCTTTATTTCTATCATTATCTTGCCAACAAAGGTTTGACGTTTCTTTCAAATTGCCTGACAAATTTGAATATGTCGGACGTTGAAACCTGCTATAAGGCGTTTCGCGGCGACATTATCCGCAATATGACGATCACTTCCAGCGGCTTCGGGTTTGAGATCGAAGTGACGGCAAAGGTCGCGAAACTCAAATGCGCGGTTTACGAAGTTCCGATCAGTTATTACGGCAGAACTTATGAAGAAGGCAAAAAAATCGGTTTTAAGGACGGCGTCGCGGCGCTTTTTTATATCCTGAAATACAATTGGCTGACCGATCTAAAGGATTCTTACCGCGAAATTCCGAAAACCACGCTGCAGGAAAAACAAAACTTACTGGCACTGGAAACGAATGAGTAAAAAGCACGTTTACGTCGGCAAAGACCTCGAAGCGATGTCGTTTGCCGTCAATTATCACAAATGGATCTTGGAAGAATTTCGTCCGTTCTTAGGCAAAAAGTTTGTCGAGGTCGGCGCCGGAACCGGCTCGTTTTCTGAAATGCTGCTCGGGGAAAAACCTGAAAATCTCGCACTCATCGAGCCTTCCGAGATGTTCGAATTTTTAGAACAAAATATTTCGCAAATCGAAACCGAAACCACCGTAAATTATTACAACGCAATATTTTCCGAAACTGCCGGGAAACTTAAAGAAAAACCCGACACGATCATTTACGTCAATGTGTTGGAACATATCGAAGACGACCGGGGCGAACTTCTAAAAGTTTACGAAACGCTCGAAACGGGCGGACATTGTTTGATCTTCGTGCCCGCGCTGATGTCGCTCTACGGCGCGTTCGATGAAAAGGTCGGACATTTTCGCCGTTATACGAAAAGCGAACTCGAAGATAAAGCGCGCACTGCCGGATTCAAGATCGAAACGTCGAAATATTTCGATTTTGTCGGCATTTTCCCGTGGTACATCAAATACAAATTGCTCAGATCCGACAGCCTCGAAAGCGGCGCGGTGACGGCTTACGACAAATTCGCCGTGCCCGTCACCAAACAATTCGAACGGTTTTTGAAATTCCCGGTCGGTAAAAATATTCTGACGGTTTTGAAAAAACAGTCTTAATTTTACTTTGTCGGATTAACTTGAAAACTATTGAAAAGAATTTTTTAGCCGCGGATGAACGCGGAGAAACGCGGATAAATCAAAGATAAATCGAATTAAAATCCGCGTTCATCCGCGGCTAAATTTCTTTTCAAGTTAATCCGACAAAGTAAAATTAAGTAATCGTGCAAAATAGATTTGGCGTTTAATTGGAGCGCAGGCAAACAAATTTTGTTCAGTTTAATTTTGCACTACTACTTAACTTTTCAAGCAAAATCTTTCCTGCTTTGGTATTATCAATATTTTGACTTGAACAGCGTGAAAGAAAATAATTTTAAAACTCTTTATCTATGCTATTTCGGATTGCGCGAACCGCTCGTGCAAACGCAGGTTTTGCCGTATTTGCGCGAGATCAAAAAAGGCGGCACCGAAGTTTCGATCCTGACATTTGAGCCGAATCCGAAGGAAAACTGGACAAGCGAACAAATCGAAACCGAACGCAAAAAGCTCTCGGGCGAAGGCATCGAATGGAATTTTCTGACCTATCACAAACGACCTTCGGCGCCCGCGACGCTTTTTGATATTTTGTGCGGCGCGTGGTTTGTTTGGAAGAAAATCCGCCGCGAACGGCTTGATGTTCTGCACGCGCGCGTTCACGTTCCGGCAGCGATGGGCGCGTTAGCGCGGAAATTTACGTTCGGCAAAAAGCCGAAACTGCTCTTTGATATTCGCGGATTTTTCCCTGAAGAATACACCGACGCGGGCGTTTGGAAGGAAAACGGCTGGCTTTACCGGTCGGTCAAACGTGTCGAAAAATGGCTTTTCAAGGACTCGGACGGCTTTGTCGTCTTGACCGAAAAAGCCCGTCAAATTCTTTTTCCCGAAAGCGCGGAAACGGGTTTCGATAAATTCGGGCGTCCGGTCGAAGTGATTCCGTGCTGCGTCAATTTGAAGCGTTTCGAAGCGGCAAACGACGATTCGCGAAGTGCGATCCGCAAAGAATTGAACATCGAAGATCGTTTTGTCGTGACCTATGTCGGTTCGTTCGGCGGTTGGT
>JBBQOA010000203.1:0-7610 GCA_038330465.1 Pyrinomonadales bacterium | reverse complement strand
CGTTGCAAATTTTTATTTCCGGCACCGAAACCTGGCTTCAGCTCGTCGGTTAGTTCGCCTCGTAAAAGCTCTAAAAATTGAAGCGGATTTGTCTCCCACTCCGAATTCTGAAACAAAATAAAATTTACAATTCCTTGTTGTATTTAGTCCGGTAATCAAAGGGCGTCATTCCAGTTATTTTCTTGAAAATCCCGCGAAACGATTTGGTGTCGGAATAGCCGACGTCGAGCATAACTTCGGTGATGTTTTTGCGGCTTGTTTCGAGACTTTTCTTGGCGGCTTCGATCTTCACGCGCTGGACGTATTGGTTGACGGTGTTGCCGGTCGCTTTTTTAAATCTTCTTTCAAAATTGCGGCGGCTGATCGCGAATTTGTCGGCTAATTCGTCGGTCGTGATGCGTTCGTGAAAATTATTTTCGATAAATGTTTGCGCCTTTTTGATCTCTTCGTCGGTGTGCCGGTTTTGGGCGTTGAAGATCATAAATTGGGATTGACTGTTGCGCTTGAGGTCGATCGCGAAGATTTTCGCAGTCAGGATCGCGGTTTCGCGGTTTGTAAATTTTTCGACGAGATAGATCAGAAGATTATAATATGAAGTCGCGCCGCCGCTCGTGTAAACACCTTTTTCTTCGGTGATGATCCGGTCGGTTTGGAGATCGACTTCGGGAAACATTTTTCTGAATTCATCTGCCGCCCGCCAGTGCGTCGAACATTTCTTGCCGTTCAATAATCCGGTTTTCGCCAAGATAAAGGCGCCGACGCAGAGACTGACGACTTCCGCGCCTTTTTCGTGTTGGTCGATGATCCACGGAATGAATGCGCGATTTGTTTCGAGGACCTTTTCGGTTTCGCCGTAAAATGCGGGAATAAAGATCAAATCGGTTCGTTTTACTTCCTCAAGCAGCAGATCCGTATGCACCGTAAATGAATTATGGAGCGTCACTTCTTTTGATAATCCGATAAATTTTATATCGAAAACATCGGGTTTTCCCGTTGCTTTCGCAAAATCATTGACCGCCGAAAAAACATGGCGCGGATCGTCGATCGCCGCCAGCACCGCCGATTCGGGAACGAGTATCGAAATGTTTTTCATAATCGTAAAAAAACTGATAAATATAAATAAACAGAGTCATTTATATTGAAATAAATTTATCGTTTGAAAAAAAAATTTGCGAAAGATCCAAAGCCCATGCAATTTAAAAATCACCAGTCGCCGGCGGTCTTCAGCCGTGGACAAATTCTGTTTCTATTGAATTAAAATTACAGTAAAAATTTGTCGTAATCAACCCCTTAAATTGGCTGAAATGCACCTTACACGGATCGATTTATGGTGATACGATAATACTATGTTTTATCTGTGAAACAAAATCCGGAGCCCTTTTTTAAAAACAAACGAATGGTTTACGGCGGTTTTGCAATTTTAGTAGTTGAATAAAAATAAACTTAAATAGGAGAACAAAAACAATGGCAACAATAAATCCATACATAAATTTTAATGGCACAACAAAAGAGGCTTTCAACTTTTACAAATCGGTTTTCGGCGGCGAATTCGCGATGGTCATGCGTTACGGCGATATGCCGGGCTGCGATGAAATGCCCGAAGGCAAACAACTTGCCGAGGGCGATAAGGACAAAATAATGCATATCGCGCTGCCGATCGGCAACGGCGACGTGCTGATGGCGACCGATATACTCGAATCGAGAGGAACGAATTTTACGGAGGGCAGTAACTTTTCGATTTCGGTCAGCGCCGAAAGCAAAGAGGAAGCCGACAAACTTTTTTCGGGTCTTTCGGCAGGCGGCGAGATCACAATGCCGCTCGCCGATTCGTTCTGGGGGGCATATTTCGGAATGTTCACCGATAAATTCGGCATTCAATGGATGGTCAATTTCGACTATAAAAAATGAATCAATAGATTCAAAAAAGGAGAACGAAATGACAAAAGAGTTATGGCTTAATTTTCCGGTCAAAGATGTCGGTAAAGCGAAAGAATTTTTCACCAAAATCGGTTTTAAGTTGAACGAAAAACAAACCAATGATGAAATGGCTTGTTTCGAGGTCGGTGAGAAAAAAATGACGGTTTTGTTTTTTGCCGAGGAAACCTTCAAGGGATTCACGAAACTTCCGATCGCGGATACCAAAACCGGATCGGAAGTTTTGATCTCGTTTGATGGCGAAAGCCGCGAAGCGGTCGACGAAACGGCGAGTAAGGTATTTGAAGCGGGCGGAACCGTTTTTGCCGAACCGGCAGAAATTCAGGGCTGGATGTATGGATTTGCTTTCGCCGATTTGGACGGACATCGCTGGAATATGGTTTATATGGATTTCAGCAAATTACCCAAATAAACAAAGTGTATTCAGAGTAACTTCGCAATCGGTTACTCTGAATTTCAACAGATATTTATGAAACCAAGAGCCGCACAAATAATTTATTGGATCGTCACGATTTTGTTTGCGTTGATGATGTTTGCTGACGGAATCGCGGGCATCTTGCGCGTCGAAGGCGGGAAAGCAGCGTTGGCAGATCTCGGATATCCCGAATATGCACTATCGATTTTCGGAATCGCCAAAATACTCGGTGCCAACGCCATTTTACAAACTGTTTTCAGCACCGTCAAAGAATGGGCTTACGCCGGTTTTGCATTTATTTTTATCGGCGCGTTTGCGTCGCACGCCTTTGTCGGAAGCGGAATCGGCTTTTTGATCGTGCCGTTGGTCATGTTGGCGGTCTTGTTTGTATCATATTTTTTATCAAGAAAGATCGAATCGGAGAAATAATGAAAATTGCAGTAATTATCGTGCGCGTTTTAATGGGACTTTTGTTTGTATTTGGTGCGGTCGCTTTTTTTCTAAAACTTGGCGGTGAACCGCAGTTAGAAGGAAATATAAAAACTTTTTTTGAAGGTTTGGTCGCTTCAGGTTATTTTCTCACTTTATTAAAATTTACCGAGCTTTTTTGCGGAATTGCGCTGGTTGCCGGACGTTTTGTGCCTTTAGTACTTGTTATCCTTGCTCCAATTATCATTAATATTCTATTTGTCCATCTTTTTCTGGATAAAACAGGATTGCCGATTGCAATATTTCTGGTTTTGGCAAATTCATTTTTGGCGTATGCAAATTGGGATAAATTCAAACCGCTGTTGGCAGCAAAATAAAAAATATAAAAATTATTTGATCACAACCTGCGTCACCTTCGGACTGATCGTTTTGGCGCATTTCGGACGAATTTATGTCGAAGGTCTGAGGCTGGCTTCGGATCCATTCTTTATCATTACAACTCTCGCCGCTATCGCGCTTTTTCTTTGGGCTTTAATTTTGCTCAGATCAACAACAGAAAGAAATTGTGGTAAAGAGAGATTTTATATTCGTTCAGAGTACAAACTTCAGTTTGACATCCCGCCGCGCTTCGCTGGCGGTTTCACGATAAATCGGGAGCTCCGGAGCGAATACAAAATAGCACGATACTTTTGCGTATCTGCCTCAATTCAGTGATTTTTATAAAAGGATTCAGAGTATGAAATATAATTTGATCGAACCATTTGTTCCCTCGGGCAAGGATTTTCGGGCGTCGCGGGCGCTGTTTTTAGAACTCGGATTCGTTATCAATTGGGAAACCGATGATTATGTCGGTTTTGAAAATAACGGCTGCCGATTTATTATGCAAAACTATGATGTTAAAGAGTTTGCCGAAAATCTGATGTTGCGTGTTGAAGTTGATGACCTCGACGAATTTTGGCAGAAAATAAGTGACCTCAATTTGATTGAAAAGTTTGGCGTAAAATTGAGTGAACCGACGAATTTTCCGTGGGGCAGAGAAGTCAATCTGATTGACATCGCCGGAGTTTGCTGGCATTTTGCAAAGAGTAATTGAAACTGCAATTTACGAGATGTAAAATATGTTTAGAAAATGAATGTTCAGCAAGCCTATAATGTTTGGGCGGAAAAATACGATACGGTTGAGAATAAAACGCGCGATATCGAGGCGCGGGCTTTGCGCGAGTTCGTGAAAATTGATGAACTTTTGGACATCTTGGAGATCGGCTGCGGAACGGGAAAAAACACGGAATATCTTTTGACCAAAGCCAAAAAGCTGGTCGGCGCAGATTTTTCAAAAGAAATGCTCGAACGCGCAAAAGCCAAGATCACGGCGGAAAATGTCGAATTTCGCCAATTTGATCTTCGTGAAAATTGGGCGTTTGCGGCAGATTCCTTCGATTTGATAACCTGCTCGCTGGCGCTTGAACATCTCGAAAATATTGATTTTGTTTTTAGTGAGGCGCAAAGAGTTTTACGTCGCTCCGGACGGTTTTACATTGGCGAACTTCATCCGTTCAAACAATATCAGGGAAGCAAGGCGCGATTTGCGATCGATTCGCACGTTTTTGAACTCGAATGTTTCGTGCATCACATTTCGGAGTTTTTTGCAGCCGCCAAAGGCAATGATTTTAATTGTGTCGAGCTTCAGGAATGGTTTGACGATGACGATAAAACCCAAATCCCGCGACTTTTGACGATGATCTTTGAAACAAAAAAATAAATTACCGGCGGTTGATCGGAAATTCGACCACAGTTATTTTTATCAAATAGTTCGATGTCAAAGCCGATTCGCAAAGTCGGCTTTTTCGTTGTAATATTTTGATATGACAGAAGAAAAAAAAGAAAATAAAGAAAGTCCGACAATGGAAAAACTCGAATCGGTCGGACAGCTGATTCTCGGCGAAGTCGAAAAGATCGGCGGAATACTGATGGCTGACCCGATTGCTCAAGCCGAAGGCGATCTGGTGCAGGAAGCGGGCAGCCGTCACCTTGAAACCGCCGATGGTTTAGAAGAAGCAGAAATCGAACAAAACAAAGAAAAATCCAACCCAACTGAATAAGATCAAAAAATGACAAAGAAAATATTTATTGCCGGCGCGGGCGGAATCGGAGAAGCCGCCGCGCTTCTGTTGCGTGAATGGTCGATATATGAGACCGAAATATATCTCGGCGACATCAACGAAGATAGTTTAGCCAAAGCGAAAAAATTTGTCGAGCAGAATTCGGAAAAAAAATCTAAGGTCGAAACAGTTTTGATGCCGAAAGAAGGCATCAACGATGAAATGAAAAACGCTTTCGAATCGTGCAATGTTTTGCTCGATTGTTCACCCGGAAGTCAAGCCCCGCGGCTCGCGCATTTTGCAAAGGATTTCAAAATGCACTACGCGAATTTAACCGAATACGTTGCCGAAACCAATGAGATCATGAAGTTGGCAAAGACGGCGGAAACTGGATTTATTTTGCAAACCGGACTCGCGCCCGGATTTATCAATGTGCTGGCAATGTCGCTCTACAATCGTTTTATAAAGCAATACGAAAACGAAAAGGTTGAAAAGATCGGAATGAAGGTCGGCGCTTTGACGGCGCACGCGCACGAACCGCATTTTTACGGTTTTACGTGGTCGCCGATCGGCGTCGCGACCGAATATGTCAAAAATTCCGTTGTTCTCAGAAATTACAAGATCACAAAAAAGCCCGCGCTGTCGTCGCGTGAAACGATCGTCATCGGCGGGCGAACTTATGAAGCCGACCTGACTTCGGGCGGCGCGGCGGATCTGCCTGATTTTTTTGCGGGCAAATCAAAGAATCTCGATTACAAAACGCTGCGCTATGTCGGTCATTACGATTGGGTCGAATCGGTCATCAGAAAACTGCCGAAAGATGAAAATTTACCGAATACTTTGCAAACCGTAATGCTCGAAGCCGTTCCGTCGGTCGAAAATGATCTGGTTTTGGTGCACGCTTCGGTCGATGGATTCGACCGAAGCGGAAGACGCCGGATGGTCGAAAAAGCATTCTATGTTAAGCCGCTCGAAATCAACGGCAAAACGCTTCGCGCCATTCAAACGACGACCGCTGCGCCGCTTTGCGAATCGGCAATGATGCTTTTGACCGGAAATTACAAAGGCGTCGTGCTGCAAAGCCAGCTTAATCCCGAAGAGTTTATGAAAGGGAATTTCGTGAACCGCATCTATAATAGTTAAACCGCAAAGTAGCACGAAGAAAATACGCGGAGAATTTGATACTACTTTGTCAGATTAAGATCAAAAGAATTTATTAGCCGCGGATCAACGCGGATGGACGCGGATAAATCATAGATAAATCGTATTAAAATCCGCGTGCATCCGCGTGCATCCGCGGCTAATAAATCTTACTTTTTCCCGCAACCGGGTAAAACTTGGCGATTCTTTGTGGTTAAAAGGATATGAAAATTGTTTGTCTTTCCGACACGCATAATTGTAATTCGGAAATCACAGTTCCGGACGGCGATATTCTGATTCACGCGGGCGATGCGACGATCAACGGAACTCAGCCGGAAGTTGAAGAATTTTTGGTGTGGTTTTCAGCCTTGCCGCACACTCATAAAATTTTTGTCGCGGGTAATCACGATTGGCTTTATGAAACGAACAACCGGTTTGCGCGGCTTTTGACCGCAAATTATCAGATCAAATATCTCGAAGATTCATTCACCGAGATCGAAGGCTTGAAAATTTACGGAAGTCCGTGGCAGCCGCGATTTTTTGATTGGGCGTTTAACTTAAATCGCGGCGCGGAAATGGCGGAAAAGTGGAAATTGATCCCCGAAGACATTGATATTTTGATCACGCACGGTCCGCCGAACGGGATTTTGGATGAAGTTCCGCGAAAATATTGGATCGAAAATACGGGTTGCGAAGAATTACGAAAAAAGGTCGAGGAAATAGTCGGCAACGGCAAACTTAAACTCCACGTTTTCGGGCATATTCATTGCGGTTACGGACAGACGGAAAATTGGGGCGTGAAATTTGTCAATGCTTCGAATTGCGACGAATCTTACGAACCTTCGCAAATGCCGATCGTGGTTGAATTGTAAAAGGTCAACTTTCCAAAATAAAGAGTTGAAAATTTCAATGAGAATTTTAACGCCAAGCCGCCAAACCGCCAAGATAGATTCAGCGAAAATAGTAAAGTTTAGCCAAAATCGTTTGAATTTTGAAGTATTTGCAGAAATTCAACCAAAAGATTTCTTTTCAAAACCTTGGCGCCTTGGCAACTTGGCGCCTTGGCGTTAAAAATATTATTTTAGAAAGACGTCTAATGATAAAAATAATCAGAACAAATTCGGAAAATACTGATTTTCAAATACTTGTCAGGCAGCTTGATGAAGATCTTAGCATTCGCGACGGCGCCGAGCATTCGTTTTATGCGCAATTCAATAAGATCGACGCGATCAAAAATGTCGTGATCGCTTATCAAAACGACATCGCCACCGGCTGCGGCGCGTTCAAACAATATGATTTTGAAACGGTCGAGATCAAGCGCATGTTTGTCGAACTTGACCAACGCGGAAAAGGCATTGCGGGCGAGATCTTGAAGGAATTGGAAGGTTGGGCGGAAGAGCTTCAATTCAACTTTGCAATTTTGGAAACGGGCAAGAAACAGCCCGAAGCGATCCGGCTTTATGAAAAATCGGGCTACGAACGGATTCCGAATTACGGTCAATATGCAGGCGTCGAAAACAGCGTTTGCATGAAGAAAAAATTAATTTAGCGGCTGAGATGTTGATTTATTCAGCCCTTTTTTCTAAAGACGT
>JBBQOA010000202.1:0-7611 GCA_038330465.1 Pyrinomonadales bacterium | reverse complement strand
TGAATGGGGATTGATCGCCGACATCGAACCGCCGGATCTGGAAACAAAGGTCGCGATTTTGAAACGCAAAGCTGATCTGGATGGCGTCGGATTGCCGGACGACATCGCATTTTTTATCGCCAGTAAAGTAAAAAGCAACATTCGCGAGCTCGAAGGTTCGCTCGTTCGACTCGTCGCGATCTCTTCGCTGCGCGGTGTCCCGATCTCGAAAATGCTTGCGCAGGATGCGATGCGGAATGTGATCGACAACGAACAACCCGAAGGCATCACGATGGACCGGATCGCCCGGACGGTGGCGGCGCATTACAAACTTTCGCTGGAAGAATTGAAATCGAAAAACAATTCGCGCCAGATCGCCGTACCGCGGCAGGTCGCGATGTATCTATGTAAGAGATTAACAAAAAACAGTTTTCCCGAGATCGGACGCGAGTATGGCGGCAAACATCATACGACCGTGATGCACTCGGTTGAGAAAATTGATGGCATTGTCAAGGAAGATAAAAATTTCCACAGGGTCATCAGCGAGCTAATTGATACTCTTTGCAGTTAGTTAGAGTATGCGATAAAAAATATCGGTGGATGTTTTCCACAGGAATTTTAGAAGACTGATTTAAATACTGGTTTTATAATCAATATTTAAACAAAGTTTTCCACTTTTCCACAGGCTGAGGAAAAAACAGACTGTGGAAATAGTGGAAAGAATGTTTTTTTGTCTTTTTTTTCCACAGGTTAAGAGTTTTCCACAGTCTTTTCCACATCCCCTGTGGACGCACAAGTCTAATCATTTCTTTAATAAAGTGGGTTATCCACTTTTCCACAAGCCCTACTACTACTACTATTAAATATATATAAGATTTAAATTATTAGAATTAGTAAAAGGGGGCGAAAATTGAAAGTAAAACTTGAAGTAAATAATGACAAAAATATTGCGGTTATTAAGATTGTATAAGAATAGAATTAGCCCTAAAATATCACTAACCAAAAATATTAAACAAAGCGTGTAGAAAGTGAGGAATATTAAATTATGGAATTTGTAATCAAGCAAAGCGTATTAAAAGATGAACTCGGGTTCGTTCAGGGAATTGTTGAAAAGAAATCGACGATTCCGGTCTTATCGAATATTTTGATCGAATCGATTGGCGAGGGAACGATTCGGATCGTCGGAACGGATCTCGACGTCACGATCCGCTGCGAAGCCGATGCCGAGATCAAACAACCCGGCGCAATGTGTATTCAAGCCCGCAAGCTTTTTGATATCGTTCGCCTGCTCGACGGCGGCGATGTTCATTTTACAAAGGAAGAAAACGAATGGGTCAAAATGTCGTGCGGCAAATCGAAATTTCGGCTCGCCGGCGTCAACCGCGATCAGTTTCCCGAAGTTCCATCATTCAAGAACGCGCCGTTAAAACTCTCGGCAGAAATCTTCAATCACTTTATCAGCAACACGGCGTTTGCGATCACCAACGAACAATCGCGCTTCACGCTTTCGGGCGCGAAATTTATGATCGACGGCGGCACGGCGCGAATGGTCACGACCGACGGTCACCGGCTTGCCTTTATCCAAAAATATCTCGGCGAAGATTCGACCGATAATATTGACGCGCTGATTCCGAAAAAGGCTCTGATGGAACTTGTCAAGATCTCGCGTGATTCGACGGGCGACGTCAGTTTCGGCGAAGATCCGAATCACATCTATTTCGAAGTTGACGGTCGCCTGTTAATTACACGCAAACTTTCGGGCAATTTCCCGAATTACGAAATGGTCATTCCAAAAGACAACGATAAGACCGTCACATTCGATTCGGACGAAATGAAAAATGCGCTGCGCCGCGTTTCCCTGATGGCTGACGAACGAACGCGCTCGGTGAAGATCACGATCCGGACAGGCGAGATCGAGATCGGCGCACAAAGCTCGGAAGAAGGCGAAGCGAGCGAGAAAGTCGCGGCTGAATACAACGGCGAAGAAGTCCAGATCGGTTTCAATTCGCAATATCTGCAAGAGTTCTTAAACGTCGTCGGAGCAGGCGACACCGCCGAATCATCCACCGAGCAGGAAACCGACGGCGAGACCGTCAGAGTCAAAGAGAACACCGGCAAACCGCGCATCTCGTTCGAGTTCAAGGACGGCAACGCCCAAACCCAAATGCGCGTCGCCGGCGATTCGAGCTACGACTACAAATATATCGTGATGCCTTTGCGGATATGATAAAGAAAAAGGATAAGGAGTAAAATTAATGCTGATTAAGTTTATCGTCACAATAATAGTGCTAACAGCATTATCGCAAATCATTTACGGACAGTCGGACGAAAAAAAGAAAACTGAGGAAAAGCCGCTAATTTTGATGGCTGTTTCGCCTGCCAAGGAGAAAGAAAACCCGGAAGCCGTAAAACATCGCAATAACGGAATTATTTTTGGAGTTAACCTCGAAAATGACAAGGCGATTGCCGAATTTAATAAAGCAATCGAAATTGATCCGAATTTTGCCGATGCCTATAGTCGGCGCGGCGCGGCTTATTCGAACAAAAGCGATTACGACCGCGCGATAAAAGATTTTAATAAGGCAATTGAGTTAGACCCGAAACACGAAGTCGCACTCTTAAATCGCGCCAGTGTTTATATGCTCAAAGAAAATTACAAATCGGCAATCGCAGATTTTTCAAGATTGATCGTATTGTTTCCGAAAAGCGTATTATATTATTCACTTCGTGCCGATGTTTACGACAAAAACGGAAGCAAAAAATTAGCTGCCGCTGATCGTCAAACAGTTAAGAAATTAAGAGCCGCAGAAAAACAGTAAAAAAAGAATTTGATTTAAATTACTTCTGAACGTCATTCAATGCTGATTGGATGACGTTTTATTTTTGAAAGAGCCTTTTTGCGTATTTTTTTCGCGTTGTTGATTGGAGAGTAATTTTTTCAAACAGCGAGGAGTAAAAAAATATGTCAAAAGCAGGTTGGTTTCTGTCGAGTGCGGTGATCGCGAATGAGTATGTCAAAAAGAAAATGACGATCGGCGCGTCGAATAAACTGCGGGTCGATTTTTGGAAGGCGTGGCAGTGTTCGGGCAGTCTTGTCAATACGGGCGAGATGCGCGAAAAGGTCGAGCGCGACGTGCAGGAAGAATTTGCGAGTGAAACGGCTTCGACGAATCTTGATTACCGACTCAAAGCACAACGCATTTATCTCGAAAAAAGTGCCGAAGCGGCGCAGGCTTACAGCTGCGGGAATTGCGGCGAACAAAGCGCGATCGCTTTTGTTTATCTGCGTCAACAGAAAATTTTCCCGCTCGATTGGATGGAAGTTGACGGCTACAAACACGCCTTTGTGATCATCGGCAGAAATCGCGGCAGCGACACGACAAATTACGCGACATGGGGCGACGATGCGGTGATCTGCGACCCGTGGCGCGATTGCGTCGCGACCGTCAAAAGCCAGGCAAGCTATTTTGCCACCCGTAAACCGAATTGGATTTACGGCGAAGCAGGCTAAAAACAGTCATTTTAGTATTTATATCGATACCGCATTGACTGTTGTATGTGTTGTGTCGGTCAAGGTCATTCAATATTTGTCGAATGACCTTTTTATTTTTTGCAGAAACCTGTTTCAAATTAGCTTTCGATTCGTGCAAAATGATATTCTCAGATTAACTTTTTTATGTTCAGTAATTTCACTAAGCCTCGCCGCGTTTGTATCACAGGTTTCGGATGCGTGACACCGATCGGCATCGGACGCGAACGATTTTGGGAATCGCTTCGGACGGGCAAAAGCGGTGTCAGCCGCATCGAGAGTTTCGACGTAACGGATGCCGAAGTGCAAATCGCGGCGGAAGTGAAAGATTTCGATTGGCAAGCCGAACTCAACCCGAAAGACCGTAAAAATGTGTCGCGCTGTGTTCCGCTCGCGCTCAAAGCGGCGCGGGAAGCGATCGAAGATTCGCGCATTCAACCCGAAAATTTATCGCTCGAAGAAAAACGAAAATTCGGTGTCGTTCTCGGAACCGGCGGCGGCGGGCTCGCCTTTACCGAACAGCAATATGTTTACTGGCTGACCGGGCAAGCCGGAAAAGCGAGCATTTACACGATCCCGAGTTCGACGCACGGCGGTTTATCGAGCGAACTTTCGATGGTTTTCGGACTCCACGGACTCTCGCACATCGTTTCGACCGGCTGCACGAGTTCGACCGACGCGATCGGTTACGCGGCGCAGCATATCGCTTTAGGACGTCAGGACGTGATGCTCGCGGGCGGCGTTGATTCGCCGATGGCACGCGGAATTTTGGAAGGTTTTAATGTCATGACCGTGCTCACGAAAGAATGGAACAACGAACCGGAACGTGCTTCGCGCCCGTTCGACAAAAAGCGTTCGGGCATTGTGATCGGCGAAGGCGCGTGGATCTTTGTGCTCGAAACTGTCGAAAGCGCGCTTAAAAGAGGCGCGCATATTTATGCTGAAATAAAAGGTTACGGTTCGACGTGCGATGCCTATCACCGCGTCCGCTTGGAAGAAAACGGCATTGAACCGGCGCGTGCGATGACCTTGGCGTTAGCAGACGGAAATGTCGCCCCCGAAGCGATCGATTACATCAATCTGCACGGCACGGCAACGCAGCTCAACGACCGGATTGAAACCAAAGCGATCAAAAATGCCTTTGGCGAACACGCTTACAAAATGCCGATGTCGGCAACGAAATCGCAGCTCGGACATCCGCAGGGCGCATCGGGCGCTGCCGGTATCGGCGCCACCTTGCTCGCCTTGAACAAAGGAATTATCGCGCCGACGATAAATTTGGACGAACCCGACGAAGCCTGCGATCTTGATTATGTGCCGAACGCGGCGCGTGCGGCGAAAGTGAAAACTGCGCTCTGCAATTGCATCGGCTTCGGTTCGAAAAATTCGGTCTTGGTTTTGCAGAAAAATGATTGATTTCAAAAAACGAAGCCTCAAACTCGAACGCATCGACACGGGTGATTACACGCCGCAGGAATACGATAGATTTTTACGCGAGATCAGCCTTGTCAATCGTTTGACGGGCGACAATCGCGCTTTGAAAAACTCGCTTTTGCGCGATGTCGAAAACAAAGATCTGCGCGAATTTTCGGTGCTCGATGTCGGCGCGGGTTCGGGTGAATTTTTGCGTTTGATCGCCAAATTTGCGCGGAAACAAAAGCGCAAGGCAAATCTTTACGGACTTGAACTGAACGCGCGTTCGACAAAAGCGATTTTGGAAGAATCAGCGGATTTCAGCGAAATCGGATCGATTCGCGGCACTGCGCTCGGCTTGCCTTTTGCGGAAAATGCTTTTGATTACGCGGTTTGCTCGCTTTTCATGCATCATTTTAAGGACGAAGCGGTCGTCAAAATCTTGAGTGAAATGGCGCGGGTTGCGCGGCGAAAGATCTTTGTCATTGATCTGCACCGGCATAAAATGGCGCATTTTTCGTATCAAATTTTTTGCGCAGCCTTTCGCATCAGCCCGCTCGTTCGCGAAGACGGTTCGCTTTCGATCCGGCGTTCGTTCGTTCCGGAAGAATTGAAAAATCTAGCCGTAAAAGCCAGTTTGGAAAATATTTCGGTCGCTCGGCATTTGCCTTTTCGACTTGTTTTGGAAGCCGCAAAATCAAAGTAAATTGTCCGCACGAAGTTTTTCGAGATGCGCTTCGACCGATTTGACCGCAAGCGGAAAAACCTTCGGATCGAGTTTTTGGTAAATGATCTCGGCGATCTTTTCTGCCGTTTGTGCGCCATTTTGAAAGGCTTCCAAAACCTGATTTTCGCGTTCCAGACGATGTGCGATATAGGTTTTGATCTTGCCTTTCGCGTCATAAACCGCCGCGCCATGCGAACCGCAGAGATGCCGCAAATTCGGCAAATTCTTCATTGTTTCGAGCGATTTGAAATAATCGGTCAGATTGCCTTCGGGCGGCGCGATGACGACCGTTCCCGCGCCGACGACATTATCCGACGACAACAAAAAGCCGCGCGTCTCGTCGTAAAAACACAGATGCCCGCGCGCATGTCCGGGCGTGAGAAGCGCTTGTAATTCAAATTCCGCGCCCGTTTCGTCCCGTAATTTTAGAATTTCATCAGCTTCGATATGTTTTTGAAACGAGACTTTTCCGGCGAGGCTTTCCGCCGTGATCGGATGCGCGGCGATCGGAATTTCAAGACCGAATTTTTCGCGAAAGTGATTTTGCAAAGCCGTTTCGCCGCCGAAATGATCTTTGTGCAGATGCGAAACGATGATGCCGCCGCACGAAAAACCTTTTTCGATAAAAGAATCGATCAGTTCAAAAAGTTTCGTCTGTTCGGATTCTTCTTTGGTCGCCGCGTCGATCACGACAAACTCCCGGCGCCCGACAATAAAACAATTCGTGTGCGTTGCCGGCGGCAGCGTTTCGGTTCTGAGCGGAAAACAGATGAGGCGCGGATTCAGTTCGATATAATTGATCGTGCCGTCGCAGTTTTGTGATTTTTCAAGGAGTTTTTGAGCGCAGAGAAGCAGCGGCGCAGAAATCATAAAATCATTTTCGGTTGCGTCCGGGCGCTTTTGCGGGAAACTTTCTGCCAGTTTTTGAAGCGAGATCAAAACCGGCGGCGAGATCAAAACTTCCGAATTCGACCATTGCAAAAGCGCCGCATTCGGCGTGATAAATTCGATGTTTTGCATTTCCGTGATCGCTTGATAAGGCGTTTGTTTGGGCGGACATTTGGCGATAAAAAAACGCGTTTTGAAACGCACGGGCGAAAATTGAGGCGTCGTCCAGAAACCCGTGTAGAAAAAATCCGCCGCGTCGATCCACAGATTCCAGTCCGCGAGAATTTCGCCGAAAGTGCTTCTGCCCGAGATCAGATCGTCGTGCAGCGAGGCGCGTTGTCCTTTCGTCAGTTTTTCGCCGTTGCGGGCGAGCAAAACGCCGACTTCTTCAAATAATTCGCGCGCCGCGCAGACGATAAATTCTGCAAAATCCGGATCGTCACAATTTTTAACGGCAACTTCTCGATCCGTTTCGTCGGTTTTTCCGCCCGGAAAAGCGTGAAATCCGCCGAGAAAGGAAATTTTCCGATTGCGCTGCGCCCAGAGAACTTGCGTTTCGTCCTGATTTAATAAAATGACCGCCGAAGCATCCCTCGGCAAAGTGGCAGATTTTTGATTCACGATATTTTAGATAAATTCCAAGTTTCAAATTCCGGATCAACCAACTTATAATTTGAAACCTTACTTCTCAAACATTCCCAATTTTGCGAGCTGCGCCAGACTTTCATCAAGCCAGCTTGGCAGATCTTTTAAAAGCGTTGCTTTGTCTTCGACGTCCTCGCTCTTTTCGATAAATTCGCGCATTTCCGTCAAAATTTGGTCGCGGCGGCGCGTTCCGTCGCAGGTTTCGAGCAGATGACGCGAGATCTCGTCTTCGATCTTGACGTCGAGATCCAAAAGCGTCAGAACATTATTTGCCTGCGGAAGTTGCCATTTTGCCAAGCCGTTGACCTGCGGTTTTTCGCTCGCTTCGGTGACGGCTTCGGGCTGAAAAAGATGAAGTTCGATCAAACCCGTCCCGCGGCAAATTTGCAGAAAGATCGCGCTCGCAATATAAAACTGCTCGTCCCAATTT
>JBBQOA010000201.1:0-7659 GCA_038330465.1 Pyrinomonadales bacterium | reverse complement strand
AAGTCCGCGACGAAGAACACAGCCGCGATGTCATCAAACACCTTTCAACGTTCGGTTATCAAATCGAACGCGAAGGCGTCGGCGATTGGGAAGCGTAGTAAAAAATTGGAAAGCATTATTTAAAATATTACAAAAAATCGGGGAAAGATGGTTACCCTTTTTGCCCGTCTTTACTTAAAATTATTGTTAGAATTGATATTTTACATTGACTTTGTTAGCCTAAAACCAAAAGAAAATGTAGCCGCGGATTAACGCCGATTACGCGGATTTTGATTCGATTTATCTTTGAAATATCGGCGTTAATCCGCGAAATCGGCGGCTAAAAACACTTTTTCAACAGATTTTCTAGTAAACCTGACTCGGAGATTTAATTGTCGGCGAAATCTGAGATCGACATAAAATATCGCGGTTCCGAAAATACGCGAATGCTTTCGTTTTTTAGGCATAATTCTTGCAAACAATCAATTTTGGAATTACCCGCTTGATACTCAAAACCAACCCTTATTTTTGATGGAGTAAAAATGAATTACCGAAGATTACCGACACTGGATGATGTGAACGATCAGGATTTTGGATTATTTTTTATTAAAAGTCTGCGATTTGTCGTCAAGATATTTATTTGGAGTCACGCAAAAGCTGCTTCAATTTTTTAATATCTTTAGAATGCTCAACCTAAATCGTCAAGTTTTTTGAAATATGGATTATTTTTTTACTAAATCTTCCGAGTACAGTTCGCGGTAAACCCGGTAATTGCTCATCACTTTATAAACATAATTCTTCGTTTCGGCAAAACCGATTTCCGCCGTGAAAATGCCCGCGTCTTTCGGCTTTGTACGATTCAGCCAGCGCGCCGCGTTATCTTCGCCGCCGTTGTAGCTTGCCGCGATCGCTTCGTAAAGTCCGTCAAATTGGCTGCTTAGTTCGGCGATATAAACGCTTCCGATGGCGATATTAACATTCGGTAAATATAAATCATCGGGTTGCAGACTCGCGTAACCCGCTTTTTTGTTGTATTTGGTCGCCGTGTCGAAAACCAATTGAAGAAGTCCGCGCGCCGCCGAAGGCGATTTTGCATTTGCCCGGAAACTGCTTTCCTGTTTCATAATTGCCAACACGAAGCGCGGATCGATCTTCAAAGATTTCGCCGCCCGAAGCAGTTCGGCGCGGTAAACAACCGGATATTCTCTGACATATTTTGCCGAGACCGAGGCTGTGTTTTGAACCAGATTTCCGGCGCTCAATTGACGAAGTTTTTCGCCCGCTAAGCCGCCGTAATACGATGAAATACTGTCTTTGATCGATGAATAGGCGGCAATCGCCTCGCCCTTTCGTCCAAGTTTTTCGAACGAAAACCCTTTCAGGTATTTAACTTCGTCAGCCGTCACCATTGAATTTTCAAAACTTTTCAAGGCAAGCAGATCGTCAGCAGTTTTGACGGATTCGGTCCAGTTTTGGCGGTAGAGCTCTATTCGCAAACGGGCGTGCAGGGCATTTGTTTCAACCGGCATTCCCGAAAATCTGGTTCGTGCTTTATCGACCCAGAGATTTGCTTGATCGTATTTTTTGGCTTCGCGCAGGGCGTCGATAATATTTAAATAAGCCGATTCGATCTTTTCGCCATATGGAAACATGATCGTGTATTGCTCATAAGTTTTCGCCGCTTCCGTGTTTTTGCCGAGCCGCACGAGACACGCACCTTTAAATGCCAAACCCTCGCGCCCTTCTTGGGTCGCGGCAAAATCTTTCAAAAGTTTATCAAACCAATCAACCGATTTTTGATATTGGCGTTCCCACATCAAAGAACGTCCCATCCCGAACAGCGCCTTTGGCAGCGCATTCAGATCGGATGAATAATTGTCGAGAATTTTCTGCCAATGTTCGCGCGCTTCGGGAAAATGACGATTCGCCATATAAACGTCGGCGCGGCTGAGATGCTCGCCGACCGCAAGAGTCACAAGTTTGCCTTGTTCGTCGCGGCTTGTTTTGTCCTGTTCCGTAACGAGCTTTAACGCCCGGTCGGATTGCGCAAAGGTAAAGATCGAAAAAACTAAAATAAATGCGATTAACGAGATTGAATTTTTCATACGCAGCATGTTTGTCGGGGAAATTGGTTTGCGCTTTCTAGCTTAACCGATTTTTAGACGAGAATAAAATGCGTCAAGTTGCCGTCGGTTTTCGACAGATCGCTGGAAATAGTTTGCAAGGCAGTTATTTTCGCGGCGTCGCGATGATCAAAATTGATTGAAATCAGCGGTTCACCGTAACTTTTGATTTGTGATTGTAAAATCTAAAATTTACAATAACTTTTTGGATTGTTTCTGCGTAAGAATTAGCGTCTATTCGCATATTTCATTTCAAAACTTCAAAAAGGAGAAAAATCTATCGTGCTTTTGCGTCAAATTTCCGCAATATTTCTAATTTTACTGACATTTTGCTTCGCTTTCGGGCAATCAAAATCGAAACCTTCGGACAAATTCAAACAACTTGATCAGGATCTGCCGACACCGAACGAATACCGGACTGCTTCAGGCGCGCCGGGCAATAAATATTGGCAAAACCGCGCCGATTATTTGATCGACGTCGAGCTCGATGATGCCAACCAACGCATTTCGGGCAAGGAAACCATTACTTATAAAAATGCTTCGCCCGATACGCTCAATTATATTTGGCTGCAAATCGACCAAAATCTCTTCGCTAAAGATTCGGATACTCCAAAAACACAAGCCGCGCCGAATTTCGATAATCCGAACGGATTTCCGCTCTCGGCGATTGAACAGCTTGCCGCCCGTGAATATGACGGCAAAGTTAATATCACTACCGTGACGGACTCGAAAGCCGCGCCGCTGAAATTCACGATCAATAAAACGATGATGCGGATCGATCTGCCGAGCGATCTCGTTTCGGGCGGAACTTTTGTTTTTAATGTTTCGTGGAATTACGCGATCAATAATCAGCGAATTTTCGGCGGTCGCGCCGGTTACGAATTTTTTCCGCGCGACGGAAATTACATCTATGAAATGGCGCAATGGTTTCCGCGAATGGTCGCCTACACCGATTATAAGGGCTGGCAGCATAAACAATTTTTAGGTTCGGGCGAGTTTACGCTCGAATTCGGCGATTATCTCGTGCGGATTACAACGCCGAATGATCTGGTCGTTTCCGGTTCGGGTGTTTTGCAGAATTCGAAAGATGTTCTGAAACCCGAATGGGTGACGCGTCTCAAACAAGCCGAAACTGCTAAAGAACCGCTCAAAATTATTACAAACGAAGAAGCCAAAACAAACGAATCGAGCAAACCGACCGGCAAAAAGACTTGGATATTTAAAGCTGATAATGTGCGCGATTTTGCTTTCGCCGCTTCACGAAAATTTATTTGGGACGCGCAAGGTCATAATGTCAACGCCAATAAAGTGATGGCGATGTCGTTTTATCCGACTGAGGGCAATCCGCTCTGGGAAAAATATTCGACGCAAGCGATCATTCACACTTTGAATGTTTATTCGCGTTACACCTTCGATTATCCGTATCCGGTCGCGCAGAGCATTAACGGTCCGGTCGGCGGAATGGAATATCCGATGATCTGTTTTAACGGTCCGCGTCCGCTGCCGGACGGAAGTTATTCGGCGCAGACGAAATACGGTTTGATCTCGGTCGTTATTCACGAGGTCGGACATAATTTCTTTCCGATGATCGTTAATTCCGACGAACGCGATTGGACGTGGATGGATGAAGGTTTGAATACTTTTCTGCAATATCTGGCGGAACAGGAATGGGAGAAAAATTATCCGTCGCGGCGCGGCGAACCGCAATATATTGCCGATTATATGTTGTCGGAAAATCAAGTTCCGATCATGACGCAATCTGATTCGGTTTTGCAGTTCGGCAACAATGCCTACGCGAAACCGGCAACGGCTTTGAATATTTTGCGAGAAACCGTGCTCGGCAGAGATTTATTCGATTTTGCCTTCAAACAATACGCGCAACGCTGGAAATTTAAACGCCCCGAGCCCGCAGATTTTTTCCGGACGATGGAAGATGCGAGCGGAACCGATCTCGATTGGTTCTGGCGCGGCTGGTTTTATTCGACCGACCACGTCGATATTTCGATCGAAAACGTTCGGCTTTATCAGATAAACACACAAAATCCTGACGTTGAAAAAGAACTTCAGCGCAAACAATCAAATTCAAAACCGACGACGCTCTCGCAGCAGCGAAACGAAGCGTTGCCGAAACGAATCGACCAATATCCATCATTACGCGATTTTTACAACGATTTTGACCAATTCAAAATCACCGACAAAGATCGTCAAAATTATGAATCATTTTTGGCGAATCTCGACGACAAGGAAAAAGCACTGATCAATGGTAATTATTTTTTCTATGTCGTTGATTTGAAAAACATCGGCGGTCTCGTGATGCCCGTTATTTTCAAGGTCGAATATATGGACGGCACGAGCGAAGAAATCCGCATTCCGGCGGAAATCTGGCGTTATGATAATTTCAATGTTTCAAAATTGATCATCACGAAAAAAGAAGCAAAAGCAATTGTCCTTGACCCGAATCTCGAAACGGCTGATGCGGATCTGAACAATAATTTCTTCCCGCGCCGCTTTGTTCCGACCCGTTTTCAGGTTTTCAAATCCGGTCAACGGACAGGTCAGCGAAATGGTCAAACTCAGCCGCGAACGACCACGACAAATTCAGCAACAAGCTTGACCGGGAAATGGACGATCGCGATCGACGCGGGCGGACAATTAATGCCTTTTACATTAAATTTGACGCAGGACGGCGCGAATATCAGCGGCACGATCGATTCGGCACAAGGTTCGATCCCGATCTCGAGCGGAAAATATGAAAATGGAGTTTTAACATTGAAATCGACAACGCCGATCGAACTGACTTTCATCGGAGATATCAGCGGAAACTCAATTAGCGGAAATGTCACCGCGCCGCAAGGGACGACAACCTTCAGCGGTTCAAAAACGAACTGATTATCACTTTAAGTCCCGCGTTTACTGGGCAGAATTCGATGCGTATCAAAATTCTGCCTCGTAAACGCGGGACTCAAATAATATTAATGAAATTAAAAAAAACTCAAAGCTTGTTGGTTCTCGCGCTTGTATTAATCTGGACGGTTAATATTTTTCCGTCCGGCTTTCACACCTTTCACACCTTTCACACCAGTTTGACGCGAATGGATTACAATCCGAAAGACAAAAGCATCGAAATTAATATTCAATTATTTAATCACGATGTGCAGCCGATGATCGAAAGACGTTTGAAAAAAAACGTCGATCTTGAAAAAACTGCTGAAGTTGACACCGAACTTTTTAAATATCTCGAAGAAAATTTCGTCTTTCAAAATAAAAACGGCGAATCACAAAAACTGAAGTGGGTTGGCAAGGAATTTGATACTGATATGGTTTATGTTTATGTCGAAATTCCTTTTGATGAAGATTTGGCGGGCACAAAATTAAAAAATACGATCTTTTTTGAAAGTTTTTCAGAACAAACAAATTTGTTGGTCGCGCATTTCGGCGAGAAAAAAATAGATATGCTTTTCAAATCGGGCGATAAATTCAAGGATTTATAAATTTAATAGAAAGCAGGGGAGAGGTCGATTCTTGTTTCCAAGAACCGACCTCTTCTGGTATTGAATAGATTGTGAAGATTTTGAAATACTTGAGTGTTTTAAGACTTCCGTTTTTTTCCCTTTTAACAAATTCCGACAAGTTAAATGAGAATTGAGGTTCTTACATCTATATATGGCTTTTAAAACGCGAAAACTAACACTTGTTTAGTATAATTAATATATATATTAATTCCACATTAGCAAATTATATATTTAATCAATAACTTTACACGTGTTACAATCATTCAAAATGAAATATTTGGGAGTAATTAAATGAAAATTGCATTAAACGGCGCGACGACAATGCACGCTGATTTGGAAACTGATATTAAAGCCGCAAGCGCGGCTGGATTTGAGCTGATCGAAATTTGGGCAGCAAAACTGCGCGAGTTTTTAAAAACAAAAACGACCGCTGATTTACGAAATTTATTGATTGAAAATAATTTAGAACCTTATTCAATAAATTCGATCGAACATATTACCTTTCGAAGTGTCGAAGATTACGCTGAAATAAAAGCCGAAACTGAAGAATTATCGCGCATTGCCGGAGAAATCGGCTGTCCGTATGTCGTTGTTGTGCCGGGCAAACTTCCCGAAAATGCGACCAAAGAAGAAATAATCGCGGAATCGGTCAAAGTTTTAAACGATCTCGGCGAAACGGCAGAAAAACACAAAGTTTCGTTGGCTTTCGAATTCTTGGGACAAACTGATTGTTCGGTGCAGACGCTTGATTTATGCAACGAAATCGTCGAAAAAGTTAACCGCGAGAATATCGGCAATGTAATCGACACATTTCATTTTTACGCGGGAAATTCGACCTTTGAAGCGATTGATTCGATGAAACCCGAAAAACTTTTCATCTTTCATATCAACGATGCTGAAAATCTGCCGAAGGAACAATTGACCGACGCGCACCGGCTTTATCCGGGCATGGGAATTTTGCCGATCAAGGAGATCAAAGCGCATTTCGATAAAATCGGTTATGACCGGATGGTTTCGATCGAAATTTTCCGTCCAGAATATTGGAATCAAGATCCATTTGAAGTTGCGCGAAAAGCGCGTCAGGCGACCATTGAAGTGTTGGGTTTGGAAACTTCCGCTGCCGGTGGCAGTTGGTAAAAATATTTGCCGCCGAATTCAAATGGTTTCCTGAGTTGATTAATACTCTTGGAACACTCTGGTCAGATCTGCGGCTCAATCAATTTATGGACAAAGTAAGAATCGGAATTGTCGGAACCGGTTATGTCGGCAATTTACACGGGCAAATCTATGCTCAGGACAGTCGGACAGAAATTTCCGCACTCTTTGATATCGTTCCCGAAAAAGCGGTGCGGACGGCAAAGGCGATCGGCGGAAAGGTGTGCGGGTCACGCGATGAACTGCTTCAAAATTGCGATGCCGTGCTGGTTTGCGCGCCGAACAAAACGCACCCTGAAATCGCGACGCATGCCGTGCAGTCAGGCAAACACGTTTTTTGCGAAAAGCCTTTTGCGATCGGGATCGAAAACGCGAAAAAACTGCTTGAAACGGCAAACTCTTCAAGCAAGGTCTTTCAAGTCGGTCATAATCGCCGTTTTGCACCGGTTTACGCAAAATTAAAGGAATTGGTCGGAAAAGACACGCCGCATTCGGCGCATATCAAAATGAATCGCGGCGAATTGAAAAATCCGGTGTGGACCGGCGACCCATTTGTGACGGGCGGGTTTTTGTATGAAACGACGATTCATCTTTTCGATATGATGCGTTTTCAATTCGGTGAAATATCCGAACTTGTCGCGTATGGTTCGCAGCACGAATATCCCGAAATCGATGAATTCTCGATCATTTTCAAGTTCAAAAACGGTTTTCACTGCACATTTGCATCGTCATCGGATGCCAGTTGGCATTTTCCGTTTGAACGGATCGAGGTTTTTGGACATCACCGGACGATTTTGACCGAAGAAATGGAGCGGCTTTTTGATTCACAAGGCTTTGACCATCGGACACAGGAATTCAACACCTATTCGTGCCATATGCTCGAAAAGTTT
>JBBQOA010000200.1:0-7672 GCA_038330465.1 Pyrinomonadales bacterium | reverse complement strand
GCTCACATTCGCGCCAACAATAAGCGAGTCGTTTTGGTGTTTGAACGTTCCGGCGATGCGTACCGTTTTGTGTGTTTGGGCAAATAAGGATATCGCAAGGAGTAGAATAAATGAGATATTTTTCGTCAGCATCATCAGTTTTTCACCTCAAACGTTTTGAGTCCTGCCTTTAGATGGCAATTAGTTCGCTCTTTAATTCGCCCATTAAGTTGACTGATGTTCAGTGCAATGACGCTTAAAAGCGAGTATCCAAACTTTAATTCGGCAAATCCATCCGCCGAATCAGTTCCGCAAATCGCGGGTCGTTGCGCAACGAGTCGTCGTCGTAAATCGAATCAAATTTGATATTCGCTAATCTAATCTCACGCTCATCAAAGGCTTTGTTGAGCCAGATGAAGGCTTGGTCTTTATCGCCGAGAGCGATGTAAATATGCGAGATATTGAGCGACGGGGCATACTCGCCGCGGTTTGCGCGCTCCTGCAATTGTTCGAGAATTTTTAGCGCCTCGCTTCGCTGTCCCGACTTGGCATAAATAGTACCAAGTTCAGCCAGTAAGGTCTTCGAGTTTTCACCCAAATCTTTCGCGAGGGTCATCTCGGTAACGGCTTCCGCATACATTTCTTTTTGAGAGTAGGCAAGTCCGAGATAAAGATGAATCCAAGGCGATTCGGGACCGACATACGCTCTGTCGGGCGCGGGAACTAAATTCAGAGTTTTCTTGCACTGCGCGATGGCTTCGTCAGCCCGCCGCGCCGCCACTAAGGTGTCGCAATATTGTAAATTCAAAAACGGATGATACGGAGCAGCGGACAACAGTTTTTTCCACCATGCCAGTTTCTCGTTAATCCTTCCGGTCACTGCCTGATAGTTGCCCCATCTCGGATGGGTCGGTCCTTCTTTTTCAATCGCTTTCCAGTTCCAATCGGCGGCTTCGATTATTTTCAGGGCGTTTTGTGCGGGCATCAGATTGCTGTCAATTTTGAGGGCATTTTGAAACGAAGCAACAGCTTTCTCGGTCGCCTCTTTTTCCGGTCGCTCGTCAATCTCTCCCTGAATGGCGTACGCCAAGCCCATTGCCCAGTATGCGGTTGCAAAATTTTCATCCAAATCAATCGCCTGCCGATAAAGTTCGATACTTTTTATGAGGCTCGACGGAGTAACTTTACGAAACTCCGCACGACCTTTGAGATAAAGGTCGTAAGCCTCCGCGTTTTGCGTGTAGCGGCGCGTCAGATTCACACGGTCGGCGTCGCTCAAACCGAGCGGCAGAAGCGCGGCGACATCGCTCGGGATTCGATTTTGCATTTCCAGAAACTGGATATGAAAAATACCGACGAATCGAAATCACGGCTTTTCGGCGCCGCGTAACAATCATTTCCGGCGAACCGAATGTCGATATGCAGACTGATGACAAAGTTTACATCAATGATGCCGATTCGTCGGAAGCGATCGAAACCCAGTCCGCCGAAGGTCAGCGCATTTTGCTTGAGGCGGTTCGTTTGTTGGAAGAAAAACTTGCTAATCAGGCGCGCGGGAAAAGTAGAAATTGATTAAAACCGGAAACCGGCGGCTGTCCAAGTTTTCAAAAAGATTCGATGCTAAGTTACCGCGCCGCCGTCAACGATGATGATTTCGCCGTTCATAAAACTGTTGCGGTCGCTGGTCATAAAAGCGGCAAATTCGGCGAGTTCGGCGGGCTGACCGAGTCTGCCCTTGGAAACCCAAAAATCGTGCATCTGTAAAAGTCTCGCCGGCAAAGTTTGTCCGAGATCGGTATCGAAAATTCCGGCGGCAATCGCGTTGACGGTGATGCCGAAATTGGCGGCTTCGCGCGAAAGACATTTTGTAAACCCGATCATTGCCGCTTTCGAGGTCGCGTAATGAACCGAGGTCGGAAGGCTGCGGATCGCGCCGACCGAAGTAATGTTCAGAATATTGCCTTCTTTGGCGCGAATCATTTGTTTATAAAAAGGTTTTGTCACGGCAAACAGACTGTTGACATTGGTATCGACGACCCAATCCCAGGATTTGTCGGTCGTCGTCGCAAAATTGTCGGGTTTATTAACCGCGGCGTTGTTGACCAGAATATTGATCGCGCCCCACGCGTCTTTGATCTCACGCGCAATATGCTTCATTCCGTAGCGGTCGGTGACGGAAACTTTATAAGCTAAAGCTTTCCGCCCGTGGGCTTCGATTTTTTTCTTTACTTCTTCCGCTAAATCGTCGCTCGAATGATAATTAAATGCAATGTCCGCCCCTTCACGGGCAAAGACTTCGCAGAGTGCCGCGCCGATTCCGCGAGTTCCGCCGGAAATAAATGCGCGTTTTCCTTCAAGTAATAAAGTCAAAATTAGCTCTCCTCGAAAATGCAGGATTCAAGTTTTACAATTCAAAATTTAGTATCGGTAATGAATCTTGAATCGTCAGTATTGAATCGTAAATCTTGAATATTGAATATTGAATCAAATAAAAAGGTTAATGAAAATGCGGGAAACTGACAAGTCTTGAAATTGATTTTACCTCAGGCGGCGATGGCTTGCGGTTGCGGAATTTCTTTTTGCGGCGGCAGCAGCGCGGCAATTTCTTCGATAATCATTTTGGTTGAGTTCGGGATCGCCATATTCATTGTCGCGGCGCGCATTTTGGCGTACTGCGTCGAATCTTTCAACAAATTTTGAATGGTCGCGACAATATCCGACGGCTTTTCAAGCAAAATGCCGGCGCCTTTTTCCCGGATCAAATTAACTGTTCCGGCTTCCTGCGGCATCGGCGGCGTGGTCGTATCGGCAATGATCGGCAAACGGCACGCGAGCGCTTCAAAGGTCGTCAAGCCGCCGAGCTTTGAGATCATCACATTTGCCGACTGCATAATTTTCTCGATCTCGTCGGAATAGCCGATGACCTTGACGGGAAACTTCGCGGTTTTGGCGATCGCTTCGGCTTCTTTTTTTAGTTCTTCGTTTTTTCCAGCGAGAAAAATTGCCTGCACATCTAATTCGCCGCGAACGAGTTCTTTAAAGATTTGCGGAATGTTTCCGCCGCCGATCCAACCGGCATTGACAAAAACCGTGAATTTATCGGGATCTAAACCAAAAGCCTTTCTGGCAGTTTGTGCGTCTTTTTCGTTGACTTCGTGAAATTTCGGATGCACGGGCATTCCCGATATTTTTATTTTTTCGGGCAAAATGCCGTAATCGATCAACTGTCTTCGGGCATCATCGTTAGCGACCAAATAAAGCGAAACGTCATTGCACGCCCAGCCTTTCCAAAATCCGTAGCACGGATCAGTGACGACCGTGACGAGCGGAATTTGTTCGGAAAGATTCAGTTCTTTTAAGATCCGCGCAAAAATATGCTGGGTCAGCGGATGCACGCTGACGACGATGTGCGGACACCATTTTTCAAAAATATCGCGGCAGAAACCGATACAGCGTTTCATAAAAAATTCGCGTGTTTCGGGACGAACTTTGTTCATCACCCAGTACAGATATTTCATCCAATGCTGCCGATTGCGCAAAACCCAATTATAAACATTGACGAGTTTTTCGGTAATGTGATGCGATTCTTCGACGGCTTTGATGATGCGAACGACGGCAAAATCGTCTTTCCAGAATTTATTGACACCTTCGGCGATCGCCTGCGCCGCCGACCGATGCCCGCCGCCAGTGTCTGATGAAATAATGAGAATTTTCGGGATGTGATTTGACATCTTTGTAAAACAAACGCGAAACTCCAAAATTTAGGTTTCGCGTTTGTTTATTAAATAATTTACGCTTTCACGGCAAAGCCTTCCGGTTGCGGCTGATTCGTGTTCATATTTTTCGCCGCTTTTTTCATTTGACCTTCGAGTTTTTTGATCTGGATCAAATGTTTCGGATTGAGCGGCAAACTCGGATAAAAACAATTCGATTCGTGCGTGCAGAAACAGCCCGCGCCGGCTTCTTTGCGGCGCTGCTTCATCAGATCGGTCTTCCACGCCGATTGAAAATTCCAATCGTAATCACGCAGATTCAAAACGTCCGGTTTGTTTTCGCACGACGAAAGAACGCCGTTATCATAGATCACCGCGCCTGCGCTGCCCGCGTAACATTTGAGCTGCGCTTTGTTTTCTTCCTTGGTTTTCGCGATCAGATCGTGCATATAAATATCGACGGCGGCTTTGAAAAAGCCCGATTTTCCGCCGTAATTATTTTTCAGCGTCGCGTTTTTCGTGTCTTCGAGAATCATCTGCGACAATTGACCGTAACGCTCGTGATCGAAATTGAGTTCGTTCGGGTCTTATGACGGCGGACGAATGTAATTGATGTTGATCTTATCGGGTTTGAGATCGTATTTCAGAAAATCGTACCAATCAAAGATCGTGTCCTGATTTGAATTCATCACGCAGGTGCAGGTTTGAATATCGAGCTTTGGAAATTGTTCCGCTTTCATCTGCTGAAGAGTGCGCGCCGTATGAATCGCTTTGTCCCAACTTCCTTCTTTGCAGCGGATCTTTTCGTGGGCATCCTTCATTCCGTCAATGCCGAGCGCGACCGTCACGTTCAGATTCGGGCATTCTTCCATAATGCGCGTCACATCGGGGAAAATCCGCTGGTGAATCTGTCCGTTGCTCATCAAATAAACCGAATCGAGCTTGTTGTTTTCGTAAAAAGAACGAACGATCTCCGGCAGATCTTTGCGTGTGAACGGTTCGCCGCCGGCGAGTACGAGAACTCCTAAATTGCCGCCGAGAGTTTCGGAGATTTTGGCGATCTCATCCGTTTTCATCTGCAATTTTTTGCGCGGTCGATCATCAAGTTCTTCCGTGAAAAAGCAATGCGTGCAGCGCATATCGCAGACGCTCGTCACTAATATATTCAAAAAAACGGGCGAAATCGGTCTTCCAACCAAAATGCTCGCGTATCTCTTAAAAATTTCTTTTGTTGCAAAATCCATTATTATTCCTTATGAAAACTTATTTACGGCTTTGATGCCGTTAGTCCCCAACACGTTTTAGATTATCTTACATTGACGGTTTTGAGCAAGATAAGTTCCCTTTTAAGCTGTTTTCAATGTAATTTGAATGTAATAATGAGAGGATTGAGATAAAATTGAGATATGTTTCGCAGAGTTTATTTAGATAACAGTGCCACGACCCCGATCGACCGGGAAGTTTTTGAAGCGATGATTCCCTTTTTGACCGAAAAATTCGGCAACGCTTCGAGCATTCATTTTTTCGGACAAGAAGCCCGTGCCGCCATTGACCGCGCGCGTCATCAAGTCGCCGAATTGATCAATGCCCGACCAAACGAGATCGTTTTCACGTCGGGCGGCACGGAAGCCAACAATCTCGCGATTCGCGGACTCGTCGAAGCGAACGACAAATATGGCAAGCACATCATTACCTCCGAGATCGAACATTCAGCCGTCAAAGAAGTTTGCGCCGACCTCGAAAAACGCGGCTTTGAAGTGACTTATTTGCCAGTTTACGAAGACGGCATCGTCAAAATCCAGGATATTCGTAATGCGCTGCGCGACGAGACGATCTTAATTTCGGTGATGACCGCCAATAACGAGATCGGGACGATCCAGCCCGTCGAAGAGATCGGAAAATTGGTTCGCGGGTTAAAAGAAAACGGCAGAAAGATCTGGTTTCATACCGACGCGGTCCAAGCCGTCGGCAAGATCAAGACGGATGTCGAAGAGATCGGTTGTGATTTGCTTTCAATTTCGGCGCATAAGATCTATGCACCGAAAGGCGTCGGCGCGCTTTACGTCCGGCGCGGCGTCAGGCTTCACAAACAAAATATCGGCGGACATCAGGAACGCGAACGGCGCGGCGGCACCGAGAATGTTCCATACATCGCCGCCTTCGGTAAGGCTTGCGAACTCGCCCAAAAGAATCTCGCGGAAGATGCGGCGCGGCTTGCTGCCCTTCGAAACAAATTTGAAAACGAAGTCGGGGAGAAGATACCCGGCTTCGTTTTCAACGGCAAACGCGAAAGCCGTCTGCCGAATATTGCCAACATCTCGTTTCGTGCCATCGAAGGCGAGGGCTTGCTTATCAATCTCGATATGCAGGGCATCGCCGTTTCGACCGGTTCGGCATGCAGTTCGGGAAGTCTCGAACCGTCGCCCGTGATCCGTGCGCTCGGCAGAAACGACGAACTCGCCCGCGGCGCGATCCGTTTCAGCTTCGGCAAGGAAAACACTGCGGAAGATGTCGAATATCTATTGGAAGTGCTGCCGAAAGCCGTCGAAAATCTCCGGCGGCTTTCGCCAAACTATTTACAAAAAACCGCAGAATAAATGACCGCACTTCCGTGTGTTGTCGGCAGTCTTTTACGTACTATTTTGGAATTTTAACATCAGTGACCATATCTCCGAAAGATTTCCATTCGGAATAAGTTTGAAATTCATCCATCTCCGAACTTCTTTTTATGGAACGTTCGAGTGTTATTTTTTTTATATCCGGGCATTTATTACCACAAAGGTCATCTGTAACCTTGATAATGCCTTGGAGGCTATTGTTCGCTAATACACCTTCAAACTCGTAAAATCCCCAAGATGGAACATACCCGCTATCCGGACTTTCGTGAATCAATGCCAGTAAAAGTTTTGATTGAAACGAAATTTTATTTGATTTTTGATCAAATTGGATATTTTCCAACATTCCAGTCGGCGGATCGCCCATCATCCGTAAATAGCCGGTTCCTGAAATCAACCCGTATATTTTGTCATCTTGTTTCCAGAGTTTAACCGAATAGCCCGACTGATGTTCTCCGTCGATTTTAACATTTGTAAAATCCCCAATCACTTTTACCGGAGATTCAACGTTTGACTCACTCAATGAATTTGAATTGTCCATTGCCGGCTTAACCTGCGCTTCTGCCACTTTGGTCATTGCAACGTTGTGTGAACAGCCGAACAAACTCAAAATTGCTAAACATACTAAACATTTCAATACTATACCCATATTACAGTCCTCCTTCGTGGTTCTCGTCCCACAAAATTAAAATGATGCCCCTCGCCATCGCCTTTCGCTCGCACCAAACCGCAATTTTTTGCAAACGCATTTATTTGCCGGCTGGATACACCACGAATAGCGATATCGAATGCCGTTCCTTTAACATGCTTACTTTTATCTACGGGGTCAGGTGCTCCTGTTATTCCATGTATCCCGTTTATTTCATTATTGACTTCATCTTTTAACTTTTGACATTCACTTCCATAATTCTGCAATTCTTTTCGCTTGTTCCACAAATCGACAAAATGAGCTTGATAGGATTCCGGTCTCCATCCCGATGTAGGAGTCGCGGTTCCGCCTCTTTTGGCAACAGCGCTTTTAAGGCATTGAAGCGCGTCTCTTGTTCCCTCGGTAAGACCAGACAAATCAACTATGTTTCCTTTCGCTGATTCAAATCGTTGCCCGTCGGCATCCGACGGATATTTTAAAGGAGAAACAGGACAGGGTATTGGCGGCGGCGGCGGCGGCGGCGAACTGCTGCCGCCTGTTTCAACGCCTCCACTGCTTCCGCTCGGATTCCAATTATTATTCCAACAAAAATATACCGGTCGGTCATTTATATATGTCACGATGGCACAAGGCGATCCCGCCGCTAATAATCCGCTTGGGTCAACAAAATTTGTCGGTTCATTCTCAACATACGAGTATCTGTTAAAACTTTGCGG
>JBBQOA010000199.1:0-7678 GCA_038330465.1 Pyrinomonadales bacterium | reverse complement strand
ACGCCCGGCGAAAAAATTCGCGTCAATCCGGCGGAATCGAAATATATGGAACGCGTTAAATAAAATACAGTTCATAGTTCAATAGTTCATATTTTTAAATCCTAAAACTATGAACTATGAACTATGAACTATGACCTATGTTCACACTTTACAGTTTTCTGCTCGCGGTCGGCTTCATTCTTTTGGCGCCGATCTTTTTGCTGAAACGTGAAAAATATGCGGCGGGTTTTTGGCAGCGGTTCGGAGCATTGCCGGAATTTGCTCCGGACGAGCGCCGCGTTGTCTGGCTGCACTGCGTTTCGGTCGGCGAAACGAACGCCGCTGAGCCGCTCGTCGCCGAAATCACACGGCAATTTCCCGCGCATCGCCTGATCATTTCGACAACCACAAAAACCGGACAAGATCACGCCCGCAACATTTTCAAAGACCACGCCGAGATCATTTTTTACTTTCCGTTCGATTTCAAATTCAGCGTCCGCCGCTCTCTGCGCCGATTTAAGCCGGACGCGGTTCTGCTGATGGAAACCGAACTCTGGTTCAACTTTCTGCGCGAATCACATAAAAGCGGCGCCCGCACGGTGATCGTCAACGGACGGCTTTCCGAAAAATCATTTAAAAACTATTCATATATAAAAAATTTTATGCGCCGCGTCTTGAGCTATCTCGATCTGGCGTTGATGCAGGGAAACGCCGACGCGAATCGTCTGATGGCGCTTGGCGCGCATCCGGGAAAAGTCAAAGTGACGGGCAATATCAAGTTTGACCAGAGTTTTGAACCGAGTGATTTGACCGAAGTTTTGCGCGAGCGATTTGCGATTTCAAACGCCGCGCCGCTGATCGTCGCGGCAAGCACGCACGCGCCGGAAGAGCGTTGGATTCTCGAAGCATTCAAAAAACTTCGGCAGAACTTGCTCGAAAATCCGCCGCGCCTTTTGATCGCCGTGCGGCATCCCGAACGGTTTACGGAAGTCGCCGAACTTATCAAAGAATCCGGTTTTGAATGGGCGCGGCGTTCGGCAAATGCGACCGCCCGCGATAAACAGGCGGAAATCATACTGCTCGATTCGATCGGCGAACTGCGCGCCGCGTATCCGCTTGCCGAAATAGTTTTCGTCGGCGGCAGCTTGATTCCGCACGGCGGACAGAGCATTTTAGAACCGGCAGTTTCGGGCAGAGCGATCGTGACGGGTTTTTACACGATGAATTTTGCGGCGGCGGTCAGGGAATTTCTCGACCAAAACGCGCTTATTCAATTGCCCGCGACCAACGAAGAATCCATTTCCGATGATTTGGCGAATATCTTTACGGAACTTTTGAAAAAGGAGGAAAAACGCGCTGAGCTTTCAAAAAACGCGCTTGAAGTGATGCGGAAAAATCGCGGCGCGACCGAGAAAACAATAGCGAATCTGAAACAATTACTTTAGGACTAAAGAGCTCGGGCAGGCTGCCGGTGCTTCGATCAAAATGATTTTCATTTTTTACATTTTCGCCGCTGCCCTCGTTTTTCTGAGCTGGAAATCTTTTCGCGGCGGACTCGAATATTTGAATTTCTTTAGAAAAGAACTCGCCACGCCGAAGCCCGATTTCGCGCCGTTCGTTTCGATCTTTGCGCCGTGCCGCGGGTTGGACGAAGATCTGGAAGAAAATCTTTGCGCGCTTTTCCGGCAAGATTTTCCGCGTTATGAAGTGATTTTTGTGGTTGATTCGGAACGCGATGAAGCCGTCGAAATCATCAAAAAAGTTTCTCGCGGAAAGCAGAAACCATCGGCGCGAGCGGACGGGTTTTTTCCGTCGTCAAAACTTGTCGTCGCGGGAAACGCCGATGCCGAGAGCCAAAAAGTTCATAATTTACGCGAAGCTGTTTTGCACGCGGCGGACGAATCCGAAATATTTGTGTTTGTCGATTCCGATGCGCGCCCCGCCGAAAATTGGCTCCGCGATCTGATCGCGCCGCTCGCGGACGAAAAGATCGGCGCGGCAACCGCCTATCGCTGGTTTATTTCAAAACAGATAAGTTTTGCGTCGGAAATGCGGTCGGTTTGGAACGCTTCGATCGCCTCGGCGCTTGGCGCGAACGTGAAAAGTAATTTTTGCTGGGGCGGTTCGATGGCGCTTCGGCGCGCAACGTTCGAGAAAATTAAGATGCGCGAAAAATGGCGCGGCACGCTTTCCGATGATTTTGCCGTCACGCGGGCGATCAAAGAAAATGAGCTATCAATTTATTTCGTGCCGCAGGCGCTCGCCGTTTCGCTCGAAAATTGCAATTGGCGCGAATGTTTCGAATTTACGACGCGCCAGATGAAGATCACGCGGGTTTACGCGGCGCATCTTTGGCAGCAGTCGTTTATCGGCGCAGGACTTTTTAATCTGGTTTTTATCTGGGGAATTATCAACCTGATTTTTTATCGAGCCGATTCTTTCGCGTTTTGGTTTTCGCTCTTTTCCTTGGTTTTAATCTCGGTTTTCAGCAGCGGCAAGGCGTGGATTAGATTAAAAGCCGTAAAATTGGTGCTGAAAAATTATGAAAACGAATTAAATAAACAATTTTGGACGCAAAACACGCTCTGGATCTTTTCGCCCGCGCTGTTTTTTTACAATGCATTTTGTGCGCTGGTGTCGCGTAAAATTCTGTGGCGCGGGATCAGCTATGAGTTGAAATCACCGTCGGAAACAATTGTAAATAATGAAAATACAACGAACAAAAATTTGCCCTCATCTGATGTCTTGAATTAAATTTCAGAGAGGGTTTATTTTCAATCATCGAAAAAGAGAAGAATTTATGTCGAAAAATTACAAATTGAGCCAATACTTTATCTCGATATTTTTCGTTTTGTCGCTCGTCTTTGGACAGAATGTCTGGGCGCAGGAAGAAAAAAAAGAGGACAAAACCGAGAAAAAGGAAACCAAAAAAGAAGATAAAACGGAGCTTAAAAATACGGCAAAAGGCAGATTGCCGGTCATCTTAATTCCGGGTTTGATCGGTTCGGAACTCGTCAATAAAGTGACGGGCGATAAAGTTTGGTTTGACCTTCGCCGCGCGAAAGACGACGATCTGCGGCTGCCGATTTCGCCGAATTTGAAGGCAAATCGGGACAATCTCGTGCCGAGCGATATTTTGCGGGAAATCCAGCTGATCAAATTTACGCCGAAGATCGAAATTTATGAAAAGCTGATCGAAGTTTTGCAGACGGACGGCTTTACCGAAGGCAAAATTGACGCTCCCGCGGCGGGCGGCGATGTCGATACGTTTTATGTTTTTCCCTACGATTGGCGGCTCGATAATGTTGGAAATGCGCAAATTCTTATGCAGAAACTGGACGATCTGCGCGCCAAACTTGGGCGTCCCGATTTGAAATTCAACGTGATCGCGCATTCGATGGGCGGATTGATCGCGCGTTACGCGGCGATGTACGGCAAAGCGGATCTGACGGCGCGGCGCACGCGCCCGACGTGGAAAGGTGCCGGGTATTTCAACAGCATATCGATGGTCGCAACGCCAAATGCGGGCGCGCTCTCGACGCTTGATTCGATGATCAACGGTTTTTCGCTGTTCGGGAGCGGCAAGATCAATCTGCCGTTTGTCCAAAATCTGAGCCGCGCCGATCTTTTTACGATTCCGTCGATTTACCAATTGCTGCCGCACGCGGGAACGGCACGCGTTTTTGATGAGAACTTAAAGCCTTTGAACATCGATCTTTACAATCCGTTGACGTGGGAAAAATACGGTTGGGCGGAATATTTGGACGACGATTTTACGAAAAAATTCGACGCCGGCGAACAACGCTCGGCGAAAGCCTATTTTCGCGCGGTGCTGCTTCGCGCCAAACAATTTCAAGCCGCGCTCGATGCCGTGTCCGCCGCGAAAACTCCGATCACGATGTATTATCTCGGCGCGGAATGCCGGCAGACGGTTGACGGAATGATTATTCGCCGCGACTCGAAAAAAGGTGTCTGGAAAACCGATTTCGGCGCGGATTCCTACACCAAAAGCGACGGCACGAAAGTCACCAAAGAAGAAGCCGACAAGGTTTTGCTCGCGCCCGGCGACGGTGTTGTCCCGAAACGCTCTTTGCTTGCTTCGTTTTTAAGACTCGGAATATTGAAAAACGTCAATTCAAGCGTTATTCTCAGCAGCCCGCTTGATTCGTGTGCCGAGCATAATCGTTTGACGGGCGACGAAACGGTCGCGAAAAATCTGCTGAGCGTTCTGAACGGCGCCGGCATTCAGGAAGAAATGGTCACGAAAATTACCAAGTAAATCCATGACCGGGCGGCATTAGAATCTGTGACGAGGACTTAGTTCTGCTTTGTCAAATTAAATTGAAAACTATTGAAAAAGAGTTTTTTAGCCGCGGATTAACGCGGATTACGCCTATTGTAATTCCATTTATCCGTGTTAATCCGCGCCATCGGCGGCTAAATTTTCTTTTGATTTTAATCTGACAAAGTAGAATTAGGAACGTATAAAAAATAACTTGTAACGATAAGTTTAGAGGCGCGTCTGTGACCGCCGGACAATGCGTAACTGGTATAATTTATTTTACGGTTTTTAGGATGTCGGCTGTTTTTTTATCGTTCAGTAATGTAGAAAATTAGAAAAACGACAAAAAAATGGATTATCGTTTTGTTATTGGCAAATTTAGCTTAAAATAATTGTCAGACAAATTATCTCAGCAGTGAAAGCGGGAGAATAAAAAAATGATAAAAAATTTGCTCAATGCCGACCAGGATCCGCCGCCGGGAACAAAGGTAATTATTGAAGAAACCGTCATAGATCCACTGACCGAAATAAATTTAAGCGAATCAACGGCGACAGATGAGCCATTAGAAATTCCCGCAACCCACGCGGTTTTCGAAATTCCCGAAACGGCGACATTTTTTGCGAAGCCGTCGGAAGCAAGGGATGAAGCAAGGCAAGCGGATGAGATTTTAGAACTGCCTTCCGAACCGCTGATTGAAACAAAAAACGAAGATCTTGCAAATTCGCCGCCGCCCGAAAAGTCTGCGGATTCGCCGAACATCGGACAACTCGTTGATGAAAAAACAAACGACGACCTTGCTGCCCCGCTGTTTCAGAGCGTTTACAAACCCGAAACGCCCGCCGAAAATATTCGGCAGAGCGGTTTGGCGTATTCGGCGGCGATCATTCTTTTCGCTTCGGTCGTTTTTATGCTGATTCTCGGTTGGTTTGCCGATCTTTTGCTGGGCAGCTCGCCGTGGGGCATTGTCGGCGGAATAATTCTTGGCGCGCTCATCGGGTTCGTCCAATTTTTCCGCATCACTTCGCAGATCTTCAGGAAATAAATAGCGAAAACGCGCGTGTTTTGCTTTATAAAAGCGCGCCGCTTTCGACCTTAAAATCCGCAAACTTGAGAAAAAATGTACAAAATCGGCTTCCCGTTTGAAATTTAGCCGTTTCCTTTGTAAAATCATTGTTTCGTAATGAGCGAAGATTCCGAACCGGTCATCGAAGAACGAAATGTTCAATCGCTTTCGCCCAAACGAATTGTAATTCTGATGGCGGCTTCAAGTGTGTTGGGCGCGGGGTTGAGTTCTGTTTATATCTCGGCAAATTACGGTTTCGGAGTTTTGATCGGCGGCGTTTTATCATTGATCAATTTTTACTGGCTCGGAAAATCGCTCAAAAGAATTTTTGAAAAAATAGCCGACGAAGGCGAAAAACCGATGTTTATGGGCGCGAGTTATGTGCTTCGTTATTTGGTTTTCGGGTTGATTTTGACGATCGTTTATTTGACGCATATCGTGCCGATCATCGCCGTTTTGTTTGGTTTGGCGAGCTTTGCGTTCGCGCTGACGATTGAAGGATTTATACGAATATTTTCGAGCTTTTTTAATAACAAGGAAATTTAAGAATGTTTTTATTAGCAGAAGGCGGACATCATACGCCGTTGATTGTCGAGTTTATTAATCACTATTTGGGCGAGCCGGTTCACTGGTTTGAGGTTAATTATACGCAAAAATGGTGGGATACGGTGCTACAACCTTTTGGCACAACTGCGGAAGGTGTTTTCGGCAAATATACGGTTGAAAACGCGATTCCGTGGTACACGATCATGTTTGTGATCGCCTGTATTCTGACGGTTGTTTTGATCTCGATCTTCAAGGGAAAACTTTCCGAAGAAGATCCGGCGCCCGGACAATTAACGCTCGAAGCCGGATTTTTGGCGATCAAAGATCTCGTCGTCAATGTCATCGGCGATCACGGATTCAAATATTTTCCGATCGTCGCGACGTTTGCCGTGCTGGTTTTGATCTCGAATCTGATGGGACTTTTCCCGATGTTTATGTCGCCGACGGCAAACGTCAGCGTGACTTTTGCACTCGGCATCACGTCGTTTGTTTATTACAACTACGTCGGCATCAACGAAAACGGCGTGATCAATCACTTCAAGCATTTTGCGGGACCGAAGCTGCCGCTTTTGATGGCGGTTATCATCACGCCTTTGATCTTCGGGATCGAACTTATCAGTAACTTGATTCGTCCGCTGACGCTCGGCGTGCGGCTCTTTGCCAATATGTTTGCCGACGAACAGATCTCGTCGCAGATCTCGGGTTTAGCGCCGCCGTACACCCAATTTTTACTGCCGATCGCCTTGCTGCCGCTCGCGGTTTTTGTCGCTTTCGTGCAGACGCTGGTCTTTACTTTGCTGTCGATGATCTATATCAGCGAAGTTTCACACGGTCCGCACGAGCACGTCCACGGCGGCGAACATTCGCCCGTCACGGGTGAAGCGATCGTCACGGCACACGTTTAGTGATTAAAGTTTTGACTCCCGCCTTTAGGCGGGAATTTTCCGATAATGAACAATGCCGCCTAAAGACGGGACTCAAAACTTGGAAAAAGGTTTTTTGAAGACGAAAGCAGATTTATTTTGAAAACTTGCATTTTATATCGGAGATGCCCGCACGCAACAGGAGCCTTGACTCTACGTGAGTATAAATCAAGCGCATACCGGAAGTGAGGCGAAATAATAACCAACCGCTAGTTTGCCTAAGAAAGTTTGCCCGAAGTCTTCTTAATTTAGAAAAAAATAAAGTTAGGAGATAAAAATGAATAAATTAAAATATGTGTTTTTTGCCACATTATTGTTGGCTTTGTTAGGAGTGACAGCATTTGCACAAGGCGGCGGCGCCGGTGCGGGCGATAATGCTTCGACCGTTGCGGCGGCAAAAGCGATCGGCGCCGGTATCGGTTTCGGTTTGGCGGCGGGTCTTGCCGGTATCGGTCAAGGTTTGGTCGGTTCGCGGGCGGCAGAAGGCGCGGCGCGCAATCCGGGCGCGGCGGGAACGGTTCAAACGATCATGATTATCGCGCTTGCGCTGATCGAATCACTTGTTTTGTTTGCGCTTCTGATCGTCTTCGTTGTTCTTCGCTAATCATCGAAAAACAATTAAAAATTAACTTGCGGACGGAAGTTTGAAAACTTGCGTCCGCATTTATCATTTATCATTTATCATTTTTTCATTTATCATTAAAATTTAGGAGATCATCTCTCATTAAACCTGAAGGGATCATTTGGCATCGTAGCAGTTGATAAATGATAAATGATAAATGATAAATGTTGAGTGATATTATGTTAGACCAATTTATCGGACAAACTTTAGCAGACAAATATCGGATCGATTCGGTGATGCGCGAAACCGATTTGGGTAAAGT
>JBBQOA010000198.1:0-7679 GCA_038330465.1 Pyrinomonadales bacterium | reverse complement strand
GCAGGTAACCGGCAAATTCATAGGTCTGACCGTTGCGGAGCGTGATCTTTTCAAAATTGAACGTGATTTTTGAATTTCCCGTAACTTTGCCCGAACGATCGACGCCCGAAATATAACCTTCGACGATTGCGCCGCGATATTCGTTCGGCGATTGGACGGTCATTCGGAAACGGTCGTTGTTTTGCGAGATCTTCGTCGTAATGTCGTTTTCCAGCGTTCCGGTGATGACCGTTCCGTTCGGGACGATAAAATCGCCGGTACGCGCATTCGTTGTGGTCGGATAATTCGAGTTCGGCGTGTCTGTTTGATCGTTGCTCGAATAATTTCCGTTGTTATCATCCGTTTGAGTCGGATAATTCGAGGTTGTGTTCGAATTCGGATTCTGGTTGATGTCGAGCCGCGCGAACGAATCTGTTTTGGCGTAAAAACTTTCGGCAAAGATCGTCTGACTGAGATAATCGGTCGTGATGCGGCGCGTCACTTTCATTGATTTGCCGCCGTCGAGCGACAGAAAAGTTACCGTATAATCGGTTTCGCCGCCGAGACTTGAAATCGTCAATTCCTGTCCGCGAAGCGTTGCCCGCACACGAATTGTTCTGCCGCCCGCGTTTTCAGTTTTGGTCCGTCCGTCGGCGGTGAACGAAATCGGCGCGGATTTTGATGACGCGAGCGTGACCTGCGTGCCGCGAATTTCGATCGCGAGCTGGTCGGCGGCTTCGAGTTTGTTTTCGAGATCCTGCCGCTGCGCGTCGGTTTGCGCGCCGCTGTTTTCGATAATGTCGCTCGTATCTTCGCTTCTCGATGTGTCGAGCTGATAAGTCCCGGTCAGACCGGCACTGTTTGAATTATTCGTCGGGTAATTTGAGTTCGGATAATTTGTGGTTCTGGAAGTCGTGTTAGAAGTGCCGTTTGTCCAATTCCACGAAACATTGTAGTTTGCCGAAAGCCGGTCGAGCAACGTCCGCAGATCCGACCAATCCTTTTGCACCGTGTTGTTGACGCGATTGGTCGCGAAAAAATCATTGAGACCTTTTGCCGCGTTCAAAATGTCGGTAACGTCGTCCGGGTTTTCGCGCCGCTGATTAAAATTTTCCTCGAAATTGCGGATCTTCCCGCTGAGTGTTTCAAGATAATTCTCCGCCGTATCACCGTCTTCGCGGTTAACCGAACTGTTTTTCAAACCGTATGAAAGGCTGTCGCGTAAATCGTCCACCTTTGAATCCAAGCTCCGCACAATGTTGCGGACATCCTTTTCGTTGCGCATCTTTTGCGCGTTCGTTTCGGCGGCAAAACCGCACAGCATTAGACCGATCGCCACGTAAACTGCAAACACACTTCTGACTCTGCTCATTATTTTCATCAATCTCCTTTTATCTCGAAAGCCCAAACTGTTTGTTTGACCATCTATTTTGAAGCATTTTTTATGCCAAAAGGTTGTTCGGGAAAATCGGTTATCGAAACGCCGGCGTGATATGTTAGAATTCGGCAAAATATTTTCTACCAAATTAAGTTCTCAAAAAGGAGTTTTCCAATGTCAAATAGTATTTATAAAGCAATGGTCAGATATGCCGGCGACGAGTTTTTTATCGGGACGACGCCCAATAATTATTCGCTAACCATGGATACCAAAAGCGATAGGCATTCGGCGCCGACGCCCGTTGAAATGCTGCTGGTGTCGGTCGCGGCTTGCACCGGAGTCGATGTCGTTTCGATCTTAGAGAAAAAAAGGCAAGTCGTGACCGATTACCGGGTCGAAATTTCGGGCGAACGGCAGGAAGAACATCCGCGTTCGTTTACAAAGATGCATATTCACCATATCGTGTATGGACGCGACGTTTCCGAGCAAGCGGTCGCGCGCGCGATCGAACTTTCGGACACTAAATACTGCTCGGTCGCTGCGACGGTTCGCCCGACCGTCGAAATTACGACGAGTTTTGAGATCATCGAAGCCGGATAGCTTTCGTGTTAAAATTTTTCAGCTATGAACGTGCTTGCACCCGAAGAAATCGAATTAAATAAAAAGCGCCGCATTTTGGAGCGTTTGAAGGATCGGCTTGCCGACCGCGAAGAGGAAATGACCGAGCTTCGCGCCGAACTCGAACAGTTTGAAGCAAATTACACGATGGAAGTGGCGCGTTTTTACGCCGAACTCGACGAGATCGAAGCGCAGATCGCCGAAGAAGAGGTCAAACTCGTGCCGGACGACGAAGAGATCAAAAAACGCGCTGAAGAACTGCGCCGCCGCGCCGAAGAATCAGCCGTCGATGTCGAAGAAGGCGCGGGCTGTGCGTTCAAATGGCAGCCGACCGTCGAAGCGAAAAAGGCATATCATAATTTGGCGAAGATCATTCATCCCGATCTCGCTCTCGACGCGGTGGAAAAGGAAAAACGTCACGCGTTGATGGCAAAACTCAACGATGCGTATTCGTCCGGGAACCAGAATCTTTTGAACAAATTGGTCGAAGATTTTCGCGATTCGCCCGACCTGGTGCGCGGCGATTCGGTCGGTGATGAATTGGTTCGCGCCATTCGACAGATCTGGCAGATAAAAAGTCGTTTGAAGGAACTCAAGGAAGAAAAATTGGTCGCCGAACTTTCTGAGCTGTTTGTTTTGCACGAAAAAGTTGAAGCGGAAATGCGCGAGGGCAGAAATCTTCTCAAACAGATGGCGGCACGCACAAAAAGCCACATTAAAAAGAGCGAACGCCGGTTGGCAAATCTGAAAAACCTGAATGAAGCGCAGGAAGAATACGTCAAAGATCGTTTCGGAATGGATATTTCGGCGTTTCGGTAGTTTTATTGACGGTCAAAACAGTTGATCAAATGGAGAAGCGCGTCGAAGTCGGTCGGTTTGACAAGATGCGCGTTGAATCCGGCAGATTTTGCCTTTTCTTTATCTTCCGGTCGTCCGTATCCGCTTAGTGCGATCAGAAAAACTGATTTCAATTGTTCGTTGCGGCGGATCTCTTTGGCGACATCGTAGCCGTCAAAATCATCGGACAGGCTGATGTCGCAAATTATCAAATCGGGAATGGTTTGTTTTGCCGTTTCCAAACCGTTCAATCCGTCGTAACAAACGGTTGTTTCGTGTCCGTGGATTTCAAGAAAGGTTTGCAAAACTTCGGCGGAATCAAAGTTATCTTCAATCACCAAAATTCGGCGCGAATCTTTTGAAGGATTAGTAATTTGGGAACTATCACTCATTATTTTGTAATCGCGGCAAACAAATTTATTTGAAACAAAGTATAGATTTCCATTAATTTTGAAACGGAAATCCTGGTCGAAACGGTTAAGCGGAAATTTTTATTTCAGCGAAACTAAATTTCAAAAAGAATCTAAATTTTTATACACTTTGAATGAATACGGGTTTACAACGACCTATGATAGCACAACTTTGATAAATGAAAAGAAATTTTTTAGCGCGGCGCAAGCTATCAAAAAATAAATATTTTGGCGCCGATTTGGTGAAATGTTTTCAAAGAAAATACACTGATAAAGCAGGGAATAAAATCAATCGATCGAACAAACTATGGAAAATGCCCCGGAAATAAATAAAGAGAATATCAATCGGTTTTTATGCGCTAATTGCGGCGCTAATATGGTGTTTGACGCCAAACTCGGCAAACTTGCTTGCCCGTATTGCGCTCATTCGCAAGAAGTCGCGTCGGACGGAACGGTTGACGAGTGCGATTATTATGAATTTTTGCGGCGCGGAATGCAGCAATTACAACCGATGGCGCAAAACGCGATGCAGGTCAGATGCGACAGCTGCGGCGCCGTCGTTAACTTTACGCCGCCCGAAACGGCGCGTAATTGCGACTTTTGCGGCGCGAAGATCGTTGCCCAACCAAAAGCCGCCGATCCATTGGTCGCACCCGAAGGCGTGTTGCCTTTTTCAGTGCCGCCGCCGCAAGCGGTTGCAAATTATAAAAAGTGGCTTTCGTCGCTCTGGTTTGCGCCGTCGGCTCTGAAAAATATGGCGCAAGCCGACAAATTAAGCAGTATCTACATTCCATACTGGACGTATGATTCCTTCACCCGCAGCGAATATGACGGCGAACGCGGCGAACATTATTACGATACCGAAACTTACTATGAAAACGGCGAGCAAAAAGAACGACAGGTTCAAAAAACGCATTGGTATTCGGTCGCCGGCGAAGTTTCGCGGCAATTTGACGACGTTTGCATTCCGGCGACGACCTCTTTGCCCGAAAAATATATCAACAAACTCGAGCCGTGGGATTTAGAGCAACTGAAACCATACGAACCCGCGTATCTTTCGGGGCATAAGGCGCAAACCTATCAAATTACGCTCGATCAGGGCTTCGAGAAATTTAAAAAGATCGCCGCGAGCGTGATTTACAGCGATGCGCGAAACGCGATCGGCGGCGACGAACAGCGCGTTCACAATGTTTCGACCGATTACGCAAATATCACCTTCAAACATCTGCTCCTGCCGATCTATGCGGGCGCGTATCGTTTCAACGACAAAGTTTTCCAGATCGTCGTCAACGGTCGCACGGGCGAAGTACAGGGCGAACGCCCATATAGCTGGCTGAAAATCGGCTGTCTGGTTTTTGCGGTCATCGGTTTTATTTTATTTATTGTGATGTTAGTGGCAATTTTTAAGAAATAATGAAAAAAATATTCACGGCAATTATTTTAATTTTTGTCGGTAGCGATTTTCTTTTTGCTCAAAAGAAAACCGAAAAGAAAAAGATTTGTATCAGCGAAGTGGAATTTGCCGTTTATAAAGCGATCGGCGTCGGAAATTTCCAGAATGGAACTTCCCGTTATTCGAGTTCCGACTTTGACTATATGAAAACGAAATTTCCGGATATGTCGCCCGAAACCGTTGCCGATTATCAGGCAAAGAATGATAAAGATCAGCCGTCGGTATTACAAGTGCCAGTTTTTCGAGAATCGGATTCAACAATGCGAAAACGGAATCGTTGGTTTATACGGGGTTTGAGTCCGCCGGAAATTACTGCGGCTACGATTTTATTTTGCTGAAAAAAATAATGACTTGTGGAAAATAATTTAAAGAATCAACTTGATTATTTGCTGATAAATTAGTTTTTGCTTTCTGCGGATGGTTTCCGATCTAAGTTTCAGATATTTAGCGGTTCAACGATTATTTTACCATTGGCATCTTTTTCCGCCTTGCCCACGCCGACGATCTTTCCGAGAATTTTAATCTCGTTTTCGTTAAATAATCGAGGTTCTTCGCCGATGCCTTCCAGACAAACAATTCCAAAATCCGCATCATAAAAGCCGCAAATCACGGAATCATCAGCAATTTCGGAAATTGCCACCAAATCGCCACGTTTGATAGTGTCTTTTGTAACAACCGCGAGCGAACCCTTTCGCAAGCCGATTTTTTCCAGATGCGAGTTTTTTATCCAAACGCCTTGAAAATCCTGATAATGCGAAATTGAGGGATGTAAAATCAATTCCAGTTTTTCTCCGCCAATTTCCTTTTCCGTAAAAGTTTGATTGATTACGGGAGAATGTTTTTCTTTTAGTACGATTTCAAATTCCTTGACGAGATTTTCCGCTTTTCCCTCGCTGATTTTTGTTTTAGCGATCTGCACGGCATCGGATAAACATAAAAAGGCTTTGGTAAAATCATCGAGATAAATCAAAATTTTTGTTTTTGAAAGAATTGTTTCAACCAAATAATCGGCATTTTCGCTTTTTTTCAAAATGCTGATCGCCTTTTCGATAATTTTTAAGGCTTCCGCATAGTTACCTTCCTCGCAGTAGAGCGTCGCTTTGGTATCGAGCGAAAAACCTTCGCGGGTGCGGTCTTTTATTTGTTTAAAGATTTTTGTGCTGGTGTCTATTGCCTGATGAGCTTTGGCAAAATTACCTTTCATTTTATAGATATTTGCCAGATTATTTTCAACGATTCCGAGCGCAATTTGATGTCCCGCTTTTTGATAATATTGGCGCGCTGTAATATACTTTTCTAAGGCAAGATCACGCTCACCCGTATTTCGAAGATTCAATCCGTAATAACTGTAAAAATCACCTTTCAAACAATCACTTCCGAAGAGCTTGAAATCTTCTTCGATGATTTTAATATGCGAAAGATTTATCTCGAATCTTTTGAGCTGGAAAAATATCAAATTCCGGATGATATATGAATAAAGTCTGGTCTGATTGGAATTCGGCAATTCATGCAGGAGGGCTTCTTCGATCCATGTTTCCGCCTCGACCAATTCCCCGGATCGCCAATATGCGAGCGAGATATAATTCTCACATTCGGAAATCTTCTCGACATCATAAATATCAAGAAAACGATTACGCGCTTCGGTCAATAAATTTTTGGATCTTTCCTGTGAATTCGGGATTTGTTTGATATGTCCGAAAAAGCCAATCAATGCACCGCATCGAAGAACGATTTCGGCGGCGGCGCGAGGCGCAAAATCATCAACACACGGGAAAGTTGTGATGTCTCCCCAAATGTCCCGAATTTCTGCGAGAGCTTCTTCATATCTGCCGCATCTCTCAAGTTTGAACAGATTCCCGATTAATACGGAAACATCTGTGTGGAAAGTATTCATAACGAAATCAAGGCAAGTTTTGGTATTATAAACCCGATACCCCAAAGTATCAACTCAAATTAGCTCCTTGGAGAAAAAACAATGAAAACAACAATTAAATTAATTCTGATCGTTATTCTTTTCAGCTCAGTTACTTTCGCCGATGGTGATATGGGACCAGGTGGCAAAAGCTGTACGAGCAACTGTTTGGTCGCTACTCAGACGCCGGAAACTGCGCCCGATAAACTGGAAACCGAAAATTATATCTTAAAGTTTGTTCAAAAATATCTGTTTTCTATATTCGGATAATTATTGAAGAAATATAAAGGTCTATTTATTTGGACTTTCCTGAGAAAGTTGAGGATTCGTCCATGATTTTCTCTTCTTTAATATTTTCGGAAGTTAGTATGACGACCTTTTGTCCGGCTGAATCGTTTTGATTACTTAAAACTTCGCCGATTACTTCCAAACATATTTGCCTGACAAATGTCCGCATTTGGTCGGTTAGTATGAGTGTGTCTTCATTTATGGGAGATTTTACGAATTTTTCTCCATCTCCCGTCAAAAGCCAGTTAACCGAATAGGGGGTTTTTTCTGAGATCGTACGGAGAGTTTTGGAGTCGGGAAGTCTGCCTTGCAGATAGTTTTTGGCAGCTTGATAAGAGATGTTCAACATTTGTGCTATTACAGCAGGTTGGGGACTGCCACAGACCTCACTAAAACGCTCGACAAAGGCACTATTCTGTAAAATTTCCATTTTTTTGCTTGACATAACTTAACAACCGTGTAGAATAATAAACAATTGTTCAGTTAATTGCAATAGATTTTGAACAAATTAAAGATTTTGTTAGTATTTTTGAAAATAGAAAAAGTTTAATTGTTGTTTTTCACTTTGGGGTTAGATAAGAAGTTGACTTATCTATTGAAAAACAAATAAAATTAAGTTTCGCGTTGACTGCACCCTGTAGTCGACGCGGAAAAAGGGGAAGCGGTGTGGGAGACGTTTCCCCGCTAAAATTTATACGAGTTTCACGTTGGCTGCACCCTGTAGTCGGCGTGGATAAAGGGGAAGCGGTGTGGGAGACGTTTCCCCGCTAAAAATTTATACGAGTTTCACGTTGGCTGCACCCT
>JBBQOA010000197.1:0-7718 GCA_038330465.1 Pyrinomonadales bacterium | reverse complement strand
CGAAACCGAAGCTTGGGCGGGTTGGTGATGGTGCATGATCACGCTGCAGACGACTTCGGGCAAATGCCATTTATGCGTCACATAGGCGCCGACTTCGGCGTGCGTCAAACCGAACACGGATTCTTCGTCTAAAAGCATTTGAGTTTCGGATTTTGTTTCGAGCAGTCGTTCAAATTTTGCGGGTTGGGCTTTGAGCAAAAGGATTTTGCCGATGTCGTGAAGCAATCCGCAAAGAAAGGCTTCCTCGGTGCCGCGAATGTGGAGAATATCGCTCAAAGAGCGCGATAAAAGCCCGACGGCGATCGAATGTTCCCAGATCACGCGACCGTAAACAAGCGTTCCGATCTCTTTGGCGAAACCGTCTGCCATCGCGCCGAGCATGACGATGTCGTAAAGCGCTTTGATGCCGACGGCATTGATCGCCTGTTCGATCGAGGTGGTCGCTTTTTTTCGCGCATAGAGACTCGAATTCGCCATTTTCAGCAGACGCGCCGCGAGAATCGGATCGAAACCGACCGCTTCGGCTAGCTTTTTGGTCGAAATGCTCTGATCGCGAAGAAGTTCCGAAATGCGCATCACGGTGCCGCTCAGCGGCGGCAGTTTTAATTTGACGAGCGCATCGATATCGACCGTCCGATCAGTGCCGGAGTCGCCGATTTGGTAAGTTGAAATTTCGCGCGTCATCATATCTTTTTAAGCAATTTAAATTTGCAGGAACTAAAACCCGATTACTTATCGGCAAAAAACGAATAACCTTTATATTTCGGCTGTCTTATTTCATCGAATAGCAGTCGGAGCGCGGGAGAGCTGCGCACGCACAAATTTTGTGAGGTTTATCCTTTGTCCGAGAAGAATGCTTTGACGATCTCGCGCAGATTGACGAGAACTTTTTCCCAGATCACTTCAAGGTGATTCTCCTGCAAACCAAGACTGATGACCGAGGCGGACGATAAAAACTTTTCATCGATTGGGAGTTTGAGATTTTTGAGATACGCCAAACCGTCGGCGGCATTGATGATATGCGTCATAAACTGCGCCTGCGGCGCGTTCGTCGGGTCGTGATGATAGAGGATCATATTACAGACCGGCTCGGACAGATTCCAACGCCGCGCCGCGAGCGCGCCGACCTGCGCGTGGTCAAAACCGAACACGTCCTTTTCGATCGGCGACAGATCGTCGGATTCCGCTTGATTATAAATATCGGTGTAAAGTGCGGGCGCGACCCGAAACAATAAAAGACTGCCGATGTCGTGTAGCAATCCGCAGCTGAAAGCTTCTTCCGTGCCGCGCATTTGCAGCATCAGGCAGAGTTCGCGGGCGCCGATCGCAACGGCTAAAGCGTGCAGCCAAATATCGCGTCCGATGACCGAATTACGAATTTCGCGCCCGAACGAATCGGTCACGATATTCATTAAGACCAATTCGTAGATCGCCTTATTGCCGACCGCGTTGACCGCCATACTTAAACTCGTGACGCTTTTCTGAAACGGGTAGATCGGCGAATTGACGAGCCGCAAGATCCTTGATGCGAGCATCGGATCATAGCTGATCGCTTCGGCGATCTTGCGCTGCGAGACATTAAAATCCTGAAGCAGACTGGAAATCTTCAAAACGCTTCCAGGAAGCGGCGGAAGCTTTGTTCTGACGATCGATTCCAAATCTATTTTTGCCTCAGTCTGCATAATCTTTTGAAGTCGCAAAAGGACGAGCGTGAATTGACACTCGTCCTTTTTAACTTTTCGGCTTTTTTATTGGATTCTTTAACGAGTGGTGATTTGAGGGTGTGAAGAAAAGAAGCGCGTGCCGGTTTAATTTCAAGAAAAGGCGTTGGTGATCTCGATAATGTTGTCGAGCGTGTTTGCCCAGGCAATGTCCATCTGTTCGGATGTTAAATTCAGAATGATCATCGATTCGGTTTCTTCGGGAAATTCACACGGCAAATCGCGTAAGCCGAAACCGTTGAGATTGGAAATCATATCGGCGGCACAGATCAGATGAGCGATGACCGCAAACTGTTGAGATTGTGATGGATTGTGATGATTCAAGATCGTATGACAGACGCCGTCCGGCAAGCCCCAGCGACTCGCAACGAGTGAACCGACCTGCGCGTGATTATAGCCGTAAGCAGTGATTTCCGCTTGCAGCATGATACTTTCGTTCTGTTCGGCTAAAAGCGCCGCATATCCGGGAAAATCGGCGCGCAAAAGTAAGATCTTCCCGATGTCGTGCAGCAATCCGCAAATAAAAACTTCTTCCGTGCCGCGCAAACCGAGAAGTTGTCCGAGTTCGCGAGAAAGCAGCGCAACCGCGAGCGAATGTTCCCAAATCTTTTTGCCTTCGTTCGAATCGCGGATCTCTCTCGCAAAAGAATCCGCCGCGAGCCCGATGATCAATATCTCGTAGATGGATTTCATCCCGACGATGTCGATCGCCTGCCGGAGCGTCGAAACATTTTTTTGGAGAGAATAGATCGGCGAATTGGCGAGGCGCAAAATACGCGCCGTCAAGATCGGATCGTAACCGACGGCATCCGTCAATTTTCTCGATGAAACATTGATGTCGTTGAGCAAGGACGAGATCCGCGCGACGCTTCCCTGCATCATCGGAACTTTGGTCTTAACCAATTCTTCAATGTCAATTTTTGTCTGAATGGGTTCGACTATTTCGACCTCAGGATATTCACAAATCATATATTTAAAGTATTGGGCAGAAGAAAATAAGATTTCCCATCTTCACTCTTCGGCTGAAAAGTAAAATACTTTAGAGTGTTTGTTGATTTTTGTCGGAAAAGCTTGAAGATCCTGAAAATGTCCGCTGCCGAACAGTCTAAAAAATGTGTGAGTCTGAAATAAATGTCAGGCAGATTGTCAGTCTGTTTAATTGCCGCACATTTCGCGATCTTCAAGCAACATCAGGCGGCGGGCAGATTGTCAATCTGCCTGACATTTTAGAGATATTTTTACTGTAATTTAGAAACATTCAAGATATTTAACGCCCGCGCCGGTGTTGAAGATGACGACCGTTTCGCCTTCTTTGACCAAATCCCCGGCGATCATTTCGCGGAGCGCCGGCAAACACGCCGCGCCTTCGGGCGCACAGAATAATCCTTCCGCCGCGCCGATCTCTTTGACGGCGGCAATCAATTGCGCGTCGGTAACGGCGATCGCCGTCCCGTTCGATTCGTGCAGCGCGTCGATGATCAGAAAATCGCCGATCGCTTTCGGCACGCGCAAACCTGACGCCGCCGTCTGCGCGTTTTTGAATTCGTCGGCAAAGCGGGCGCCCGCGTGAAACGCCGTGACGATCGGCGCGCAGCCCGCTGCCTGAACGGAAATCATTCTTGGTCGAAAAGAATCGATCCAGCCCATCTGCTGCATCTCGTCAAAGGCTTTCCACATTCCGATCAAACCGGTTCCGCCGCCCGTCGGATACAAAATAACGTCGGGCAATTTCCAACCGAATTGTTCGGCGAGTTCGTAACCCATCGTTTTTTTGCCTTCGACGCGGTACGGTTCTTTGAGTGTCGAAACGTCGAACCAGCCTTCGGCGTCCTTGCGTTCGGCAACGATCTTGCCGCAATCGGTGATCAAGCCGTCGATCAATGTCACGAACGCGCCGGTTTGTTCGCACTCGATAATATTCGCGCGCGGCGTATCGGACGGCATAAACAGATGCGCTTGCATTCCGGCACGCGCCGCGTAAGCGGCAAGCGCGCCCGCCGCATTTCCGGCAGACGGCGCGGCGGTTTTCTTAACGCCGAGTTCTTTTGCCATCGAAACCGCCGCCGTCATTCCGCGCGCTTTGAAACTCTGCGTCGGATTGACGGATTCGTCTTTGATGTAAAGATTCAATTTGACGGACAGCCGCGCGGCGAGCTTGTCGGTTCTGAGCAGCGGCGTAAAACCTTCGCCGAGCGAAACGATATTTGCAGGGTTTTCAACCGGCAAAACTTCGCGGTAACGCCACAGATTCGGTTCGCGGGTTTTCAGCGAATCTTTCGTTAAGGTCTGCTTTGCCGAGTCCAGATCGTAGCGCACGAGCAGCGGTTTTCCGCATTCGGTGCAAAGATTTTGGAGCGTCTTGGCTTCGTGCCGCTTGCCGCAAAGGGCGCATTCGAGATGTGTCACATTCATATTGGTTTTAATCGAGAATGGTAATTGGTGTATGAAAAGATTTCAACTCACCATTCTCCATTATTTCGCGAGCATCGGCTTTAAGGCTCTGTAAACATTGTCGGTCATGATCTTTTCGCCCTCGGCGTTCGGGTGAATGCCGTCGGCTTGATTGAGTTCTTTGTTGAGCGCGACGCCGTCGAGTAAAAACGGTAAGAATTCGACCTTGTATTCGCTTGCCAGATCGGGAAACGTCATTTGATAATCGCGCTGATATTGCGCGCCGATATTGGGCGGCGCGAGCATTCCGCAAAACAATACCTTGATCTTTTTCGCCTTTGCTTTTTCGATGATCCGGGCGAGATTTTTCTTCATTTTATCAACCGGCATTCTTCGCAAAAGATCGTTTGCGCCGAGTTCGAGAATCAAGATCCGGACGTTCTCTTGTTCCAAAACCCAATCGATGCGTTCGAGTCCGCCGATCGTCGTATCACCCGCGACGCCCGCGTTGACGACTTCGTAATCATAGCCGTCCGCTTTCAATTTCTCCTGTAAAAGATACGGGTAAGATTCTTTTTCTAAAAGACCGAAACCTGCCGTCAGAGAATCGCCGAACGCAACGATCTTCGGCTTATCAGACTTGATCTCGGGCGTCACGAGCGGACGCCGCGCGTCTGAATTCGTTTGCTTTTTCGCGGTCGAAACACCGCACGAAACGAGAAAAAACGCCGAAAAAATAAATGATAATATAATTATTGCACGGAAAAGACTTTTCATAACTTTGCAAACTTTTTACGTTGAAATCCGTTTATAGGATGCAGATTTATTTGAACTTGTTTGCGCTTTTTTCGCAAGCAATGATCGTTCGTAAACCGGAAATCGTCAATCGTCAATAGAAAAATCCTGTAAATATAAGCAAACTATTTACGATTCTTGATTGACGATTGACGATTGACGATTCAAGATTGACGCTTTGAAAATATGATTGAACTAAAAAATGTTACGAAAACCGTCCGTTCGGGCGCGGAAGATCTAACGATTCTCGACGATGTTTCGATCGCGATTCCCGACGGCGAATTTGTCGCGATCACGGGCGCGTCGGGCAGCGGAAAATCGACGCTGCTCGGTCTGATCGCCGGACTCGATGCGCCGAGCTCGGGCGAAATTTCGATCGACGGCGACAAAGTTACAAAGATGAGCGAAGATGAATTAGCGACGCTCAGAAGCGAGAAGATCGGCTTTATCTTTCAATCTTTTCATCTGATCCCGTCGCTGACGGCATTTGAAAACGTGCTCATCCCGATGGAAATTTTGGGTTTGAAAGAAGCCCGTTCGCGCGCCGCGCAGCTTCTCGAAGAAGTTGACCTGACCAATCGCGGACATCATTATCCGACCGAACTTTCGGGCGGCGAACAGCAGCGCATCGCGATCGCCCGCGCCTTTGCCAATACGCCGAAAATATTACTCGCCGACGAACCAACCGGCAATCTCGATTCAAAGAACGGACAGCATATCTTCGATCTGATGACGACGCTGCACCGGCAGAACAACGTCACGCTGATTTTAGTGACACACGACCAATTTTTAGCCGACAAAGCGCAGCGGCAAATTCGCCTTAAAGACGGGCGAGTTTTAAGCGATACTTTAAACCGCAGAAATGCAGAAATACAGAGATAGATTTTTTTTCTTTTATTGGATTATCTAGAAATCTCTGCATCTTTGCGGTAAAAAACAAATGAATTTTATTTTCAATCTGACCTGGCGCGAAATCCGCTCGTCGTGGCGCCGACTTTTATTCTTTTTTCTGTGCATCTCGATCGGCGTCGGTTCGGTCGTCGCGCTTCGTTCGCTGATCCAGAATTTAAGCCGTTCGGTCGGCGGCGACGCGCGCGCTTTGATGACCGCCGATCTCGAAGTCAGTTCGACCAACGATTTTTCGCCGACCGACATTCAAAAGATCGAATCGATCGTCAACCAATCGAACATCATCGAAGCACGCAACGAAGCGATCACGACCTCGGCAATGGCGCGTCCCGTCGATCCCGGCAACGAAACGCTTTCGTTCGTCGAACTAAAAGGCATCGAGCCGCCTTTTCCGCTCGTCGGCGATTTTAAAACATCGGACGGCAAACCTTTCGATTTTAAGCTTCTGGAAAATAACGGTGCGGTCGTTTCTCCGCTGCTGCTCGAAGATTTAAAGATCAAGGTCGGCGACAAGATAAAAATTGCCGACGGTGAATTTCAGGTGCGCGCGACCTTTGACGAAGAACCGGGCGGCGCGAGCGGTTTTCGGCTCGGACCGCGAGTTTTCATCGAGAAAAAAGCATTTGACACCGCCGGCATCACGAGCGGCGGCGGACGGATGCGGCGGCGCATTTTGTATCGAACGTCGGATAATCCGACCGAGCTCGTCAAAAACTTGCGCGAAACGCTGAAAGGGACGATCCTGCAAGTTCAATCTTACCGCGAAACGCAGGAAAATCTCGGCGAACAATTTACGCGGACGGAAAATTACTTGTCGCTGACCGGTTTACTGATCTTAGTTCTCGGCGGTGTCGGCGTCTGGAATGTCGCGCGGGTTTTCGTTGAGCAAAAACGTAAATCCGTCGCCGTTTTAAAATGTCTCGGCGCGAGCGGAACGCGGATCATCACAGTTTATCTTTTGCAAATTCTGACGCTCGGATTCCTCGGAAGTTTGTTCGGCGTCTTTTTAGCGCAATGCTTTTTATGGTTTGCGAAAACTCAGTTTAACGACGCGCTGCCGGCTTCGATGAGTTATTCGATCCATCTGCCGGTCGCGCTGCAGGGCGTGCTACTCGGCGTTTTGATCTCGCTTTTGTTTTCGGCGCTGCCGCTGCTGCAGGTTCGCAATATCAAACCGCGCCTGTTGCTGCACGACGCGACGGGCGAAAAAACGCGGCGGCTCGATTGGACAAAAACCATTTTCGGCGCGGTCTCGCTCTTCGGCTTGCTCGCGCTCGCGGCGTGGCAAGCCGGTTCGCTGAAAGTCGGCGCGTTTTTTCTCGTCGGCTTGGGCACAACGTCCGTCTTTCTCTATCTCGCGGCGGTCGGTTTGACGTTGATCCTCAAAAGATTTCGCAATCTCGGTTCGTTTGCGATCGGTCAGGCGATCAATTCGCTTCATCGTCCGGGCAATCAGACGCGAATTATTCTGCTCGCCGTCGGTTTGGGCGCGTTCGTTGTGTTCGCGGTCCAATCGCTGCAAACAAATCTCGTCCGCGAATTCGATTTCACGCGAAATCAGAAACTTCCGAGCATTTTTATCATCGACATTCAAAAAAGTCAGATCGCCGAACTGGCGAAAATGCTTGAGGAAAAAACGGGCGAAAAGGCGCAAACTCTGCCGACGATTCGCGCCCGCATCGCGTTTATCAACGGTCAGCCTTTTGATTATCAAAACCGCGAAACGCGTCAGCAGCAAGGACAGATCGGACGCGAATTTGCTGTCACCTATCGCCCGCAGCTCGATGAAAATGAAACGATCATCGACGGCGATTGGTGGAATAAACCTGCCGATGTTCCGCAGGTTTCGGTCGAAGAAGATATGGCTCAGCGCCTGAAAGTCACGGTCGGCGATTCGATCAC
>JBBQOA010000196.1:0-7725 GCA_038330465.1 Pyrinomonadales bacterium | reverse complement strand
ACGAAAACGGAATCGACAAAAGCGCGATCAGCCAGCCGAAATAAAGATCCAAAATACCTGCGAAGATCAGCCACGTCAATGGCATCAAAACTATCGAAGCCAAAAATTTGACCGTCGAAGCCATATCAAAAAATCCTTTTTTGACTTGTAAATAAGCCAAAAACTTGCTGAATTGATACGCGGGAAAATGAAGAATTATACCAAAAACGGCGAGCGGCGCGAGTAGTATCAAATGCCACGAACGCCGCAAAGCGTGTTTCAAAACGAATCTCTTCGAATAATCGGCAAGCGCCAGAAATTCCGATTCGATGCCGAGCCGGTCGAGTTTTTTCTCATATTCGGCAAGCCGTTTTTCGAGTTTGGCGTCCGTTTCGCCGGTTGGTTCGGCGACGAATTTTTGCAGAAATTCCAATCTTTCGGCGAGATTTTCCTTGTGCGGCGTGACGGACGTAAAAACGTCTTCGGCGATTCGCGCGACAGCAATTTCCGCGTCGGATTCGGCATTTAATGTCACTTCGCGGAGAGATTTTTCAATTTTTGCGGTCAGTTCCCGGACGTCTTCGCGCGACGGTTGTCCGTCGGCATCGAGTTCGACCGGCAAAACCGGAAAAGATTTGCCGAAATGGAGCAGCGCCTCGCTCCGAAAAGTCGTTTTGTTGGTGTAATAAAGTCCGATCGGGACGATTTGCAGATCGAGCGACGCGGGGTTTTCACCGACCGAAACCGTGCCGAGCGCGATTCGCGCCGCGCCTGTTTTTAACGGCTGAAGCTGCGGTTTGTCGTGCGAAACGCCTTCGGGAAAAATCGCGATCGCGCCGCCTTTTTTGAGCAGCTCGCGGGCGACGGCGAAGGTTTTCAGATTTTTGGAAACGTCCGCGCCCGAATCTTGCTGACGATAGAGCGGAAGCGCGCCGACCGTCCGGACGAGATAACCGATGACCGGTATTTTAAAGAGCGTCGATTTGGCAAGAAACGCCAACCGGCGCGGCACCGCGATAAACAAAAGCGCCGGATCGATGAGCGCGTTCGGATGATTGCTGACAAAGAGCAAACCGCTTTTTTCCGGCAGATTTTCGTCATTGTAAAGCTCGATCTTCCGAAAAAAGATACTGATGCCGACGCCGAAAATAAAATGGATCAGCCATAAGGCAAAAGAGCCCCGACGATGCAGAACGACATCACCGAGGCGCAGTTTTTTCACATTTGTTTTCATAACGGAAAATTGAAAGCAGAAAATGAAAAATGAATTTTAGAATAATTTATCACTTTCCGTTTTCCGTTTGACACTAGATCTCGTGGCGGTTCGCCATCGCTTTATCCATCGTCACTTCGTCCACGAATTCGAGGTCTGAGCCGACCGGCATGCCCATCGCGATGCGCGTCACGCGCACGCCCAAAGGTTTCAGAAGTCGCGCAATATAATTGGCAGTTGCTTCGCTTTCGGTCGTCGGATTCGTCGCGATGATGATCTCTTTGACCTCGACGCCGTCATTGTTATCGGGCATCAAACGCGGAAACAGATTAGCGAGCATCAATTCGTCGGGACCGATGCCGCGAATCGGCGACAGACTGCCATGCAGAATGTGATACAAACCTTTATAAGAACGCGTTTTTTCGATCGCGACAAGATTGTAAGGTTCTTCGAGGACGCAGATCTGCGAACGGTCGCGCGTCGTCGAAGCGCAATACATACACGGATTCGTATCCGTCATATTGTTGCAGACCGAACAGAAAACGATCTTTTCCTTGATCTCGCGGAGCGCGTCAATAAAATTTTCGACTTCCGGAAGCGGTCGCCGCAAAATATGAAACGCGAGTCTTTGTGCCGATTTATGTCCGATTCCGGGCAGCCGTTTAAATTCGTCGATCAATTTGGCGACGGGTTCTGAATATTCTAACATTTTGGATTTTGGATTTTGGATTTTGGATTTTTTGGATTTAACCGAATCGGAATACTCAAGTTAAACCCAAAATGATTCAACAAAGTTCCAATCCAAAATCCGAAATCTAAAATCCAAAATCAATTTACATAAGTCCGGGCGGGAGCATTCCGCCGAGCTTTCCTTTGAGCGATTCTTCGACCTTGCGGCGCGCTTCGTTGATCGCCGCGAGCGCCAGATCCTGAATCATTTCGGTGTCGCCGTCCTTGACCAGTTCGGGCGAGATCACGAGTTCGAGAACTTCAAAATCGCCGCGCATTTTCACGGTCACCGCGCCGCCGCCCGCCGAAGCGTCAACCGTCATCTGCTTCATTTCCTTGCCCATCTGCTCCTGCATTTTCTGGGCTTGTTTCATCATCGAATTCATATCAAATCCGCCTGGAAATTTCATAATTTTTTACTCATCCTTAAATTATTATTACCAATAAAACTGTTTAATAACTATAACATTTCATCCGTGCAAATGTCTTTTTGATCAGATTAAAAAGTTCGCCGATTTACTTCATCAAGCCTGGGCGAATCCGCAGAAAAACCCGTCCGCTCAAACTCATTTTAAGAATTACGTCGCGAAAATCTTAAAATAAATACTTAATCGGACATTGGCTTTTGACGGCTTTCCTGATTTAGTGAGTAATTCCTTACTTGCTTTTTGAAATCAACTGCATTACAAATAAAATTCATGCATATCGAATGGACACCGAGCACTAATCAATCGCCGTATTTGTTTCGTCAAGTTGCTGAATGGTCGGGCGTCAAAGTTCATCGCGCAAAAGTTTTGCCGGGCAGAATGCTCGAACACACGGCTTTATTTCACGAGGTCAACATTTCGATCGCGGGCAGTCTGACGACGACAAAAAGCTCGTCGATCGGCAAATGCGTCATCACAAAAGGCTGCGCGGGCAATCTTTGTCTGACGCCTGCCGGACAAAGTGTCGGCGCGCATTGGGAAAAACCGCTCGACAATATGGGAATTTTGCTCGACCCCGGATTTGTTTCGAAAACTGCCGCTGAAAATCGTTTTTCGTCGAGTTTTGAATTCTCCGAAATTTACAAAGACAAAGATCCGCTGATCCAGCAGATCGGTCTCGCGCTGCTTGCCGAAGCCGATCCGGAAACTAATGCGGGCAGACTTTACGCCGATTCGCTGATTCAAACGCTGACCTTGCATCTTTTGAAAAATTACAGCAACGCGGCATCCTTGCAAGAAAACATCAACGGCGGACTTTCGGGCTACCGTTTGCGCCGCGTGCAGGAATTTATCAACGCGAATCTCGAAGAAGATCTCTCTTTAGCGGAAATCGCCGAAATCGCCGATCTCAGCCAGTTTCACTTTGCGCGCGCCTTTCGCAAATCGACCGGACAAACGCCGCAGCAATATCTGATGCAGCAGCGCATCGAACGCGCCAAAGAGCTGCTCGCCAATGACGCGCTGCCGATCGTCGAGATCAGTCTCCGGACGGGCTTTAAAAATCAAAGTCATTTTACGACGCTTTTCCGCAAATTCACGAAATTCACGCCGAAACTCTGGCGCGAAATGAAACTTGCCTGAAGAAAGGGTAAAAGGGCAAAAAAGGTTAAAAGTGAAAAAGTTTTCGTTGATTTTAACAACTAGATTTCCCATTTACCCTTTTACCCATTTACCCATTTACCCTTTTTTCACTTTCTTTGAGCAATTTCAGAACATAAACCGCAAAGAGCCGAAAGATTCTTTGTTCGCGTATTTTCTAAAATCATTTCAGACTAAAAAAAGTCTGGGGAGATTTTAGAAGATGAAACGAATATTTTTGAGCATTTTTGTTATTTTAGCGGCAATGGTTTGGAGCGTTTCGGCGCAATCAATAGCGGCGCGGCAGGCATTTGAAAAAGGAATTGTTTTGGCGAAGAGCGGAAAATTTGAAACGGCGCTCGGCGATTTCAAAAAATCGCGGACGCTTGCCGAAACTCCGGAAACCGCCGATAATTTTCGCGGTAAAATTCATTTCAACATCGGCGTTTGTCTGTATCGTTTAAAACTAAACGAGCAAGCCGCCGCGGAATTTGAAGAAGCGATCAAATTGAGCCGGGGCGATTACGAAAAAGCCTTTTACGCGCTCGGGATGACGCAGGCGGAATTGAAAAACTGGAAGGACGCCGAAAAAGCCTTTCGCGGCGCGATCGGGCTTAATAAACAAAACGGCGAAGCGTGGTTCGATCTGGCGTTCGTTTATCTGGCAAACGAAGATTACGATTCGGCGCGTAACGCGTTTCAAAAATCGATCGCATTAAAATCGGTCGCCGCGCCGATCGGTCACAACAATCTCGGCGTAATCTTGGCAATGAATGGTGATTTAACGGCGGCGGTCAAAGAATTTGAAACGGCATTGAAAAAATCGAACGGAAAATTTACGGTTGCCGAACGTAATTTGCAATTCTGCCGATCGCTCGGACAAAACTTCGGTCAAGGTTTGGTGGCAAAATTAGAATTCGGTAAATAATTTTAGCCCGCGAATTCGGCGCGAATTTGCGCGAATTAAAAACTTATAAAATAATTCGTGAAGATTCGCACCGAATTCGCGGCTCAATCAAAAGGAAAAACTTATGGAAAAACAAAATGATGTGATGGCGATCTTAAAACTTTACGAACTGCGGCGCGATGAACAAATGCGGGCGGCGCGGCAATGGTATTTTTCGCGATTTTCGCCGAAATCGGCGCTCGAAATTGTCGGGCTTTTTCGCGGCGGCGAGCGCGCGAGCGCGAATTTTCGGATGATCACTTCGTACTGGGATATGGCGGCGTCGTTCGTTCTGAACGGCGGCATCGACGAAAAAATGTTTCTCGATGCGGGCAGCGAATATATTTTCGTCTATTCGAAAATTCAGCCGTTTTTAGCCGAGATCCGGCAGTTGTTTCAAGAACCCGAGTTCCTGATAAATCTCGAAACGCTCGTTCTGAAAATTCCCGGCGTCGAAGCCAAAATCGAAGCACGCAAACGCCTCGCGGTGCTCTGGGAAAAGGACGCAAAAGAACTTTCGGCGAGCGAAGGTAAATAATCATCGAGTTAAATTTGCGTAAAGTTGGTTTAAAACAAAGAAATGGGCGCGGATTTGTGCAGATTAAGCGGATTTGATTTATAAAATTCCGCGCAAATCCGCGTCCCATTTTTCGGTCTTTTCTAACTGCGGCTTTTCAAACAACTTCTATACAGCCTTTCGATTTTTCACGGAATTTTTATCCGCGTTCATCTGTGATAATCTATCGTTTCACCGATGAAAAAATACGTCATCAAACGCGAGGAAGTCTCGCTGCCCGAAAAACTGACTCGTTATCGCGAGGAATTAAACAGTGAACAATTTCGGGTTGTGACAGCAAAACCGAAGGCGTCTTTGGTTGTCGCAGGCGCGGGAACCGGCAAGACGCGGACGATCACTTACCGCGTTGCTTATTTAATTGAACAAGGCGTTTCGCCGCAAAAGATTCTGCTTGCGACCTTTACGAACCGCGCCGCGCGCGAGATGCTGCGGCGCGTCGAAAATTTAACGGGTTCGCAGAATGTTCATCGCATTTGGGGCGGCACGTTTCACCGGATCGCCAATTTGATTTTGCGCCGTCACGCCGTTTCGATCGGGTATGATTCGAATTATTCGATTCTCGACTCGGAAGACGCCAAAGAATTCGTCAACGTCTGCATCGACGAAGCCGGAATCGATACGAAAGCGAAGCGTTTTCCAAAGGCGGAAGTCATTCAGAATATTATCAGTTACGCCAATAATACCGACCTTCCGATCGAAAACGTGATCATCGGCAAATATCCTTATTTCGAGATGCTCACCGAGCAGATCAAGCGCGTCGATCTGATTTTCCAAGAGCGCAAGCGTGAGCGCAACGTGATGGATTACGACGATCTGCTGCTCAATTGGAAACGGCTTTTGATTACCAAGCCGGAGATCGCCGACGTTTACGCCGCGCAATTCGAGCATATCTTAGTTGACGAATATCAGGACACGAATCGTCTGCAAGCCGAAATCATTGATTTATTGGCGGTCAAACACCGTAACGTGATGGTTGTCGGCGACGATGCGCAATCGATCTTCGCGTGGCGCGGCGCGGAATTTACGAACATTTACGAATTTCCCAAACGCTATCCGGAAGCGGAAGTTTATAAGCTCGAAACGAATTATCGTTCGACGCCAGAAATTTTGGGACTCGCCAATACTTCGATCGCCTGCAACCGCAAACAGTTTCCGAAAATGCTCCAAGCGGTCAAAAAGTCGCGCGAATTCAAACCCGCGCTCGTGCCCTGTTCGAACGTCGAACAGCAATCGGCGTTTATCGCGTCACGGATTTTGGAACTACGCGACGAAGGCACAAGCCTTGAAGAGATCGCCGTTATGTATCGCTCGCATTATCATTCGCTCGAACTGCAACTTGAATTAACCAGAAGAAATATTCCGTACCGCGTTCAATCGGGCGTCCGATTTTTTGAGCAGGCGCATTTAAAAGACGTCATTTCTTATCTACGGATCATCGTCAATCCGCGCGACGAACTCGCCTGGAAACGAATCCTCAAGATGATTCCGAGCGTCGGGAATGCAACCGCGAATCGAATCTATGAAAGTATGGTTTTGTCAGAACCGCCTGCGGTAGCGGGTGGTTCTGACAAGTTGACGCTGAGGCTTCCCGCCGCGCTCAATCGTTTGCAGAATAGACAAGCGTGGCAGGATTTTGTCAAGTTGCTCGAATTATTAACGACGGACGAAAACCGCAACAATCCCGCCAAACAGATCGAATTGATTCTCGCTAATGGCTACGAACAGCATCTTCAGGAAACTTTCGAGAACGCCGACGCGCGAATCGAAGATCTGCGCCAGCTCGTGCTTTACGCCTCGCGTTACGATTCGACCGAAGGTTTCTTATCGGAACTCGCGCTGCTTTCGACCGAACGCTTCAAAGAACCGACCGGAATCACGGGCGAAGACGTCGTTTCGGGCGGCGAAGAAGACGAGCTTTTAACCTTGACGTCGGTGCATCAGGCAAAAGGTTTGGAATGGAAAGCCGTCTTTATAATTTGGGCGGCGGAAGGCAAATTCCCAAGTCCGCGCTCGCTCAAAGAGATCGACAGCGAAGAAGAAGAACGCCGCCTTTGGTATGTCGCCTTAACGCGCGCGCAGGACGAACTTTACCTGACCTATCCGCTGATGATGATCGATTATTCGCGCCAGACCGTTCTCCAAAAACCGTCGCGCTTTATTATGGAATGCCCGCCGATCTTGTTTGAAGTTTGGAGTTTGGAAGAAGAAACAAAACCGTTTGACGCGCCGCTCGGTTTGCCGGATGATGATCTCGAGTTTTTGAATTAACCGTGTAGAAAATCATTGTTTGATCGTCAAAAGTCGTTTAAAATGTCCGTTATGAGCAAATCAAATCTTGCCTCCAAAAAAGAACCTTTAAGCGATGCCGATTATCTTCGGATCGAACGAGAAGCGTTTGAAAAAAGTGAATTCATCAACGGCAGAATCGTCGCGATGGCAGGCGCCAGCGAAAATCATCACGTAATTTCTTCAAATTTATTTGGTGAAATATGGACACAAACCAAGAAAACGACGTGCCGCGCATTCTCAAGCGATATGCGCGTCAAGGCAAAGAAAGGAAATTATTATTATCCCGATACACGGTTTTCTTATAAAAAATTGAGTTTTTTGAGCCAAGTTAGTAAACTCTCAAAATCATCTCCGAAATCTTCAAGTTGCGCCTTGTGGTTTGAACAGTTCTTCTGTTTTAACAACAAAATTACCAAGGTTCTCAGTT
>JBBQOA010000195.1:0-7734 GCA_038330465.1 Pyrinomonadales bacterium | reverse complement strand
GCCGCCTTTGAATTTGATTTTTCGGAAACCGACGCAAACGGTTGGTGGAAAAATCTTTTGACCGATAAACAATTGCCGCTCGCGCTCAAATATGTTTCTAAATTGCGCGACACCTCGCGGGAAGATCAATTTACCAAGGTTGAAATGTTGCAGGCAAATTCCCTCAAGGATTTTTATTTTATCGGCATCTATTCAAAGATCAAAGATCAGGACGATGCCGCGATGAGCAAGCTGAAGATCATCCGAAAAACCGACAATTCGCTGTTTCAAACTTTGGATTTTTCCAAAGTCGAAACGCCGACCGGAAATTTGATGACCTTGATTTTCGACAATGTCGAAGCCGATGCCAAATCGAACAACTTTACGATCTCGAACAAGATCGGACGAGTCGGCGGATTTCTGACGGTCAAATATAATCTCCAAAAGAAACAATTCATCCTCAATCCAAAACCGACGGTCGAAGGACAAAACTAAAAATACCGCGCCGCCAAGGCGAAAAATAATAGACATCTTTCCAAAATAAAAAGTTGTGAAATTCAAACGGAATTTTAACGCCAAGACCGCCAAACCGCCAAGACAGCAAAGATAAATTCGGCGAAAAGGCGCAAAGTCTAACCAAACTCGTTTGAGATTTGCAGTGTTTATCAGAAATTCAACCAAAGAATTTCTGATAAAAAAACTTTGCGCCTTGGCAACTCGGCGCTTTGGCGTTAAAAAAAACTATTTTGGGAAGACGTCTAATGATGAAAGGATGAAATTTCGGCTTCGTCCTTTTTCATTTCTTTTGTTTTTCCCGATAGAATTAAAAAAGAAGGCGGCGGAAATTTGATGAACGAAACGCACGATTGCCCGATTTGCGCGGCAGAAGTAAAACATCTGAAACGCTACCCGAATCAGGTTTGCGAAAGATGCCAAAGCAAAACCTCCGACGCCTACGGTCGGCGGCTGAAATTTACAAACATCAGTTTGTCAGGCGGTTTGCAGGCGGTTTATCTTGATAGCGGCGCGCCGTACAATCGCCAGATTTGCTATATTGACAGCAGAAAATGTTTTGCCGTCGAACACCGCTTCGGCGGAATTGTCGTTGAAATTGTGAGAGATTAAGATGCCCGAGAATATTAAGAAAAAAGAGTTTGTCGCGCTTTTGGCGCAAAAGATGAAAGTCAGCGAAAAAATAGCGGAAATGTGGGTCGATGCCGTGACCGACACTTTGTATGAATGTTTCAGGCGACAGCGCGGCGTCGTTATCACGAATTTTGGAACTTTCTATTTGCGGATCACGAGCCGCGGCGATTCGATCTTTAAGTTTCTTCCGTCGCAAAAACTTCGCGCATTATTCGGTTATTCTTCGACCTATAAGGGAAATTAATAAAATGGCAAAAATCCAAAATCCAAAATCCAAAAATCAAGCCCCGATCGTCGCGATAATTATGGGTTCGACGTCCGATTGGGAAACGATGAAAAACGCGGCGGATATTTTGACCGAGTTTGGCATTGCGCACGAATGCCGCGTCGTCTCGGCGCACCGCACGCCCGATCTGCTTTTTGAATTCGCCAAATCCACCGAATCGCGCGGCATTGAAGTCATCATCGCGGGCGCGGGCGGCGCGGCTCACTTGCCCGGAATGTGCGCTTCGCAGACGGTCGTTCCGGTTCTTGGCGTGCCCGTTCAAAGCCGTGCGCTTTCAGGAATTGACTCGCTCCTTTCGATCGTTCAAATGCCCTTTGGCGTTCCCGTCGGAACGCTCGCGATCGGCACGGCAGGCGCGAAAAACGCCGCGCTGCTCGCCGTTTCGATTCTCGCCAATTCGCGTCCTGAATTACGGGAAAAACTTCACGAATTTAGAACGAAACAAACGCAAGCGGTTTTAGATTCACAGTTAAAAAGTTAAATTTTATGCCTTTACCGATTGCTCACGGATTATTGGGCGCGAGCATTGTCGCCGCAATTTATCCAAAACCGACCGCGCGCTTTTATATGCCGTTACACATCAGCGCGTTTTTAGCCAATGCCGCCGATTTTGATTTTGGTTTTTCTGTTTTTTTCGGATTAAAGGGTTGGCATCGCGGTTTTACGCATTCTTTTGCTTTCGCTTTGATCTTTATTCTGGTCTTGATGATCGCATGCGGCAGAAAATATTTTCGCGAATCGCTCGCTTACGGCTTGGCTTATGCGTCACATTGTCTTTTAGATTTTGCAACGACCAAAGAAGGGCACGGCTTAGAATTGCTGTTTCCTTTTTCGACGGACAGATTCGGATTGCGCTGGTTCGGACTTTCCGAAATGCCATTGAAACTTTCGGCGGGCGAGATTTTGCAAACTCTCGGATTAGAGTTTTTGATCTTCGCGCCATTTCTCGCGCTCGCTCTCTGGCTGCGAACATTTGCGAAAAAAAATGAATCCGAACTGTTGTAAAATAATGACCATTGACGAAATCATCGAAAAACTTGAATCGCTCGGAAACGCGGTAAACATTGCGGGAATGGCGCGCTTTGGGATCGTTGCGAAAAAGGCATTCGGTATTTCCGCGCCGGTTTTGAAAGCGTTTGCCAAAGACCTTAAAAAGCAAACAAATGACCGGCACCGGTTGGCTTTGGAGCTTTGGGCAACCGGCATTCACGAGGCGCGCATCGTCGCTTATTTGATCGACGATCCGAAAAAAGTGACCGAAGCGCAGATGGATTCGTGGGCGGCGGATTTTGATAATTGGGCGATCTGCGACGGCGCGTGCGGGCATCTTTTCTGCCGGACGGAATTTGCGTATCAAAAGGTTTTCGAATGGTCGGAGCGCGGCGAAGAATTCGTCAAACGCGCCGGACTTGTTCTGCCGGCGTGGCTCGCCGTGCACGATAAAAAGGCGGACGACGCGGCGCTTGCACAATTTCTTCCGCTTCTTGAAAAGCACGCCGACGACGACCGAAATTTCATCAAAAAGGCGGTCAATTGGTCGCTCCGGCAGATCGGCAAACGCAACGCAAACTTAAACGAACTCGCCCTCGAAACAGCGGAACGTATCAAAGCGCGAAATACCAAAGCGGCACGCTGGATCGCGGCGGACGCCGTGCGCGAATTGACGAGCGAAAAAATTCAGGCGCGTCTTAAATAAAATCATTCAAGTCCGTCGGCGAGCAGAAAATAATCGGTCGTCGCCCCTTTTTTATAAAAGCCGAGAATCTTCGCGCTCAAGATAATTTCGTCGTCTTTCTTCGCTGAAGTTCTGAGTTTGGCGATCACATCATTTTCGTGCGCCATAACCCAATATTTGACGCCGTCTTCTTCGACCTCGATCTCGTTGACATAAAATTTTCGCGCCGCCGATTGTTTGGCGTATTGTTTGAGCCACGCATCGACGGCTTTTTTGCGCGATTTGCTGATCGGTCTGATCTCGCCCGTATATTTGACCTTGACCGAATTCGGAAAATTGACCGCGCTCAGGCTCGTCGTTTCCGTGTTATCCGAAACCGCCGAATTACCGCCGAGCAAACCCGCAAACAAATTGCCGATCCTTTGCGAATCGGCAATCATCTCGCTGATTTTGCGATATTTTTGTGGCTTTTGCGCGAACGAATTCACAGTCAAAGCGACGATTATCAAAATGGCGGCGATCAATGTTTTTTTCATAATTGTTATTTTTAAATTCAAAACGTTTCCCGATCATAAACGCAGATTTTCCCGGCAAAACGGGTCAGCAAAGTAAAAATAACCCCAAAATTGCCGGTTCAATTTTTTGCCGAATGATCGATCCGCGCGAAAAATCTTTGTTTGTAGATTTCCGAGATCGGAATGATTTGGTCTTTAATGCGGATGCCGCTCTTCTCGATCGAATCGATTTTACCGAGCGCGACCATATAGGATTTATGAACACGACATAAAACATTTGGCGGAATTTGCCGTTCAAATTCGGTGAAAGTTTGGAGCGGCATAATCCGTTTTCCCGCCGCGTGAATCCGTCGGTAATCGCGCATTCCTTCGATGTAGATAATTTCCCGCAAACTTATTTTTTCCAGACGATTTTCGGTTTTAACGAAGATAAAATTTTTCGGCGGCGCAGTTTGTTTTGTCCGGCAAGATGTTTTTAACGCAAATTGTCTGCGCCGACAAATGAGTTTTATTAACTTGTGCGCGGCGGGCAAACAGGCTAAGTTTAATGCAAGGTGCCAACCCTAGATAGGCAGAGCCTATCAAACACGCGGCGCGAGATATTTATTATTTTGCGCCGCGTATGTTTTTTTTGAACCGGCGCCGACACGTTTGCGAAGGAATTTATTTCCTAAATTTGCAACAATTCTTTTTCGCATTCAAAATATAGCTTTCAAATCAAAACTTCGGGCGAAATACTGATCTCTGCGTCATTTTTTATGAATCCAATCTTGCCAAATTCAACGATCGGCGTTTTCGGCAGCGGACAGCTCGGGCGAATGTTCGCGATCGAAGCCCGCAAAATGGGTTACCGCGTTCACACATTTTCGCCGGCGAGCGACACGCCGACCGGACAGGTCGCCGATCTTGAAACGTCCGCCGATTATCAGGATCTCGAAGCGGTCAGGAAATTTGCGCAAAGCGTCGATGTCGTGACGTTTGAATTTGAGAATGTGCCGTCCGCGACGGTCGAAACCGCCGCGCAAATTGTGCCGGTTCATCCGCAGGGCGAGATTCTCCACACAACGCAAAACAGGTTAAGAGAAAAGAACTTTCTTGCCGCCAACAATTTTCCGCACACACCATTTCGGCATATCAAAACGCTCGACGATCTGTATCGCGCCGCCGATGCGCTCGGTACGCCGACAATTTTGAAAACCGCCGGTTTCGGCTACGACGGTAAAGGTCAGCAGAAAATAAACGCGCTCGGCGAAGTTGAACAAGCGTTTGAAAAACTAAACGGCAACGAGGCTGTTCTAGAAGCTTTTGTCGAATTTGAAAAGGAAGTTTCGGTCGTCGCGGCGCGCGATCAAAAAGGCAATTTCGCGCATTACGGCGTGATCGAAAACGCGCACGAAAATCATATTTTAGATATTAGTTTTGCGCCTGCGATCTGTTCGGAAAAAGTTTTTAAGGAAGCAATCGAGATCACTCGCAGCGTCGCCGAAACGCTCGGTTATGTCGGAACTTTATGCGTTGAATTCTTTTTGACAAAGGATGGAAAACTGCTGATCAACGAGCTCGCGCCGCGCCCGCATAATTCGGGACATCTGACATTTGACGCCTGCGTGACGTCGCAATTCGAGCAGCAACTGCGCGCCGTTTGCGGTCTTGGCTTAGGCTCGACCGAATTTTATGCGCCGTGCGCAATGGTCAATCTTTTGGGCGATGTCTGGCAAGCCGGCGAACCGCATTGGGCGCGCGCTTTGGAAAACGAGCGCGTCAAACTTCATCTTTACGGCAAACGCGAACCGCGTCCGGGTCGCAAAATGGGACATCTCACGGCGCTCGCCGAAACTGCCGAAAGCGCCGTTGAAATCGTCCGCCGCGCCAAAAAAAACTTAACCGGGATTTGATCAAAATTTACGCGCGAGCCAAACGCCGCCGACAACGCCGACAAAGCCCGCGAGCACGCTCAGGAAAAGATAACCGAACGCCGTCAAATATAGATTTTCTTTAATCAAGTCCCAAACTTCGAGTTCAAAGGTCGAAAAGGTCGTGTACGCGCCGAGGAATCCGACGAGCACGGCAAAGCGCAGATTTTCATTGATCGCAAATTTTTCCGTCAAAATCACCAGCCAAAAACCGATCAGAAACGAACCCGTGATATTGATAAAAAAGGTCGGCAGCGGAAACGGTTTGAAAAAGTTTTGGAGCGGCGAAATATTAATTAAATAACGCGCGACCGCGCCGACTGCGCCGCCGCCGGCAATTGCTAAAATTCTCGTCAAAGTTTCCATAAACTCAAATCTTACCTGATCGCCTTATATTTTTTCGCGAGCAACCGCGGCGGAAAACCAACCCAGTAAAGCCCTTGAAAAACCGACCATTTCGTAAAGGTCCAGATGAACGAATCGTTTTGAAAACGGCGCGACGAGGTTGTCACGGCTTTGCTGAGAAACATAAAATCACCTTTTTTTTGGAGCCGTTTGAAAAAATCGACATCTTCAAAAAGCGGCAAAGGTTTGAATCCGCCGATCTTTTCGTAGGTCGTCCGGCGGGCAAAGATCGCCGAATCGCCGTAAACTAGACCGATCGATTTGAGCTGCGGATAAAGCCACATCAGAAAACGCGCCCAACGGCTGCCGCCGTCGAAGATGACGTGAAAATTGCCGCCGACGATCTCGTCGTAATTCATATATTTTTTGATCTCTTTGGCGCAGCCCTGCGTCGGGCGCGTGTCGGCGTGGAGAAACCAGAAAATTTCGTGCGAAGCGTGGAGCGTTCCTTCGTGCAGCTGCCGTCCGCGATTGGCTTCGCCGAATTTGATGAGCTTGAGCGGTTTTTCAAACTTGTAATTTTCGATGATCTCAACCGTTTTGTCCGCGCTTCCGCCGTCAACAATAATCACTTCATCGACATTGACGAGCCGCGAGATCGCGTCGAGCGTTTTCTCGATCGTCGATTCTTCGTTGTATGCCGGAATAATTACGGAAAGTTCCATTTATTAAAAGGTAACGAATTAAATTAAAAATTAAAAATTAAAAACACCGGATTAAAAGTTCAAAGCGTCTTAACGGTAACATTGTTGTCAGAAAAGACGCTTTGAACTTTTAATTTTTAATTTTTAATTATCTTCCGGTCAGTTTTAAGCGATTGCCCGAAGTCGCATTGGCTTTGCCGCCGATGATCGTGAAAAAATAATCGCCTTTGTTCCAATCTTTAATGTTGTCTTTGGCGATCCAGTTTGCCGTGACGACGCCTTTGTTGAGAAAACCGTTGACCGATTCGACCCAAATCTGCTGCCCGTCGCAATCGTGAATGACCTGCACGCGCACAACGCCGTTAATGCCTTTGTTCAACACGGCTTTGATGCGGACGCTTTCGCCAACCTTTGCCGATGTTTTTTCCCAATCGGCGATCGTGTATGAATTGGCACCGACCGGCGCGTCGCCAAAAATATCGATGCCGACACCGCGCCGAGGAATTTGCGTCTGCGGCGTCTGGAATGAAGAGCGATCGAAATTCCCGGTCGTTTCGCCCGTTTGTTCGGACTGCTGCTCCTGCTCTTTTTGGTAAAACTGATTATTCGGATTGCGGCTTGCCGCCGGCGGCAATATTCGGTAGCGATTATTATTGACACTGCTCATAAAAGTTTTCTCCTGATGATTGCTTAGATTATTAGTTCGGAATTTGCATCCGCTAATAAACGCGCATTCACCGAAGAATCCGGATCAGTTTTGTTTGGCTTTTTCGCGGATCGTTTTGATCAGCTTTTCGACCTGCGCCTTGTTTTCGGCTTTCGGACTCGCTTTCAGATAAAGTTCGAGTTCGTCGGCGGCGTCCGCCGGGCGATTCAAGTTGTAATAATAAAGCAGCGCGAGTTCCCAATGAGCGTCAGCTAATTTGTTTTTGCTCAGTTCTTTAGCTTTTTTCAAATTCGTTTCCGCCTTGTCGAATTCCTTGAGCTCGCGGTAAATTTTTCCTAAGAACAGAAACGAATTTGCCGCCGATTGATCAAGCGCGATCGATTCTTCGAGCGTCTTGACGGCTTCCTGTTTTTTACCGAGTTTATACTCGGCGATGCCCAAACCCGATTTTGCCGAAAAACTTTTCGGATTGACTGCAAAGGCTTTTGTAAAAGCGGTTTCGGC
>JBBQOA010000194.1:0-7777 GCA_038330465.1 Pyrinomonadales bacterium | reverse complement strand
GGGCGATCAACCCGAAAAAAGATTCGCTGCGCAATCTGACACGCCGAATGCGAAGCTACGCCGAAGAAATTTTGCAGTCGCGCGAGATAGATTTTGAATTCAGTGCGCCCAAGACCGAACCCGAATTAAAGCTCGGCGCGGACATTCGGCGGCATCTTTATCTGATATTCAAAGAATCTTTGAATAATATCGTGCGTCATTCAAAAGCCAAAAACGTCGGGATTGTCTTTCGTCTCGAAGGACGAGAATTGTTGCTCACCATCAAAGACGACGGAATCGGTTTTGATTCATCGAAAGAATATGAAGGCAACGGGCTTTTGAGTATGAAGAAACGCGCTCACGAATTTGGCGGAAAATTTGAAATTATTTCGACGGTCGGTCAAGGCACAACGACCGTTTTGGGTGTTCCTTTACCAAAGAAATGGGTCAATTCACGCTTTCTCAACCTGCAAGATTAGGCGGGTTACAAACCATCGGTAATTCCTTTAGACTTGTAGGAAATTTTGAAAAGGAGTGGCTCAATAAATGTTACAATAGACTGTTGATAATAAATTGAAAATTCGTTATTTTCGGACTACCCCGCAGCAAGCTGATGGGGTATTCGCCCGAAAATTAGTCGGTCAAAGCACCGACTACCACGAATTTTCTAAGAACAAAGAACTGTCGCCCTTTCAGGGCTAATAAGGAAACCCGCACTGCAAGCAGATGGGGAATTCTTTTAGAATAAAACAGTTTTGGTCTAAGCAAATTATTAATTTCGGTTTAATTAACCGAATACAAAAAGAAAGAGGAATTTATTATGAAACGAGTTATAACCAGAGCCGTAATCGTCGGTGCATTGATGACAATTGCGGCAACTACTTTGATGTTGCCATCAAGTTTCGCCCAACGGCTTGAGCAAAAAACAGAAACAAAACAGTCGGCTTCTACTTTTGTTCCGGCGTCGCTCAATGAACGATATTTATATTGGGAAAGCACTCTTGTGAAGTCCCAATATGCCAATAGTTGTTATATTTTCGCCAGGAATTCGATGGAGCGGCTGCATTTCCAAAACATTCGCGTTTCAACCACCGAGGTTGTCGGTTCAATCGGCAATGTCTATGCCGCCGTTACCTGTATTGAAACGACGCCAAATATCACGGCAGTTGTGATGGTTATCGGAAACAATGATACCGAAACGTCGAAAGCCAGAGATGAGCTGAGTAAAGACATTGCGAGTTGGACACCAATTGACTAAAGAAAGAAAATCGTCTCCCAAAACAGTTTTGTTTATGAAAAAACTTATCGATCGTAAGTGACGAAAACAATCGTGAAAAGATATATGAAAAAATTTATCTTAACAATTTCTATGCGCCTGTCGTTGCTGTTTCTGCTGGCAATAATTTTAACGAGCTGTCAAAATCTGAATCTCGGTTCAGGCAGCATAAATTCCCGGCTTGCCGGCAATGACAATAAATCTTTTGAGTTCCAAAAATGGCGAATCGAATCTTCGACCAAAGGCGGCGTTAACGGCATTTGGGATGTTTATTCGCTTGATAGCGACGGGAAAGTCAAATATGAAGAGATATTACGGCAAATTTGACGCCGGCGTTTTTCGTCCTTCAACCGGAACGTGGTTTATCAATCGGACAACCGCCGGATTAGCGATTGTGAATTTTGGAATCTCGACTGACCGACCCGTGCCGAATGCTTTTGTGCCTTAAAGATTTAAAGAAAAAAGCCGACAATGTTAAATATTGTCAGCTTTTTTCTTTGAGCTTATTCGTTATTTTACCCGAAAATATTCCGCACTTTGTCCATAAACGATTCGTCCTGAAATTCGGTGTCTTCGATCTCGGCGAGTTGTTCGAGCAGTTTGCGTTGTTCTTTGGTCAGAGTTTTCGGCGTGATCAGCGTCACGGCGACGAACAGATCGCCTTTTCCGCGTCCGCCTAAGACGGGCATTCCCTGCGATTTGACGCGGAAAACCGTGCCGGTCTGCGTGCCTGCCGGAATCTTCAGTTCTTCTTCGCCGTCAAGAGTTTTGACTTTGATCTCGGCGCCGAGCGCGGCTTGCGCAAAGGTTACGGGAACGGCTGAATAAAGATTCGCGCCTTGGCGTTCAAAGGTTTCGTGTTCGGCAACGTGCAGCACAACGTAGAGATCGCCCGTTTGACCGCCGCCGACGCCCGCTTCGCCCTCGCCGCTGATGCGCAGCCGCGAACCGGTTTCAACGCCCGCCGGAATCTTGATCTCAAGCGTTTTTTCTTTTTCGAGTCGTCCGGCGCCGCGACATTTCTTGCACGGCGTTCGAATGATCTTGCCTTTGCCGCTGCAGTTCGGACAAGTCCGCATGACGCTGAAAAAGCCCTGTTGATAACGCGTTTGCCCGCTGCCCTGACAGGTGATGCAGGTTTCGGGTTCGGTTCCCTTCTCGGCGCCTTGCCCGTCGCATTCGTCGCATTTTTCAAGCCGCGGAATGCGGAGTTTTTCGTCTTTGCCGAGCGCGGCATCTTCCAAACTGATTTCCAGATCGTAACGCAGATCCGCGCCGCGCTGGGCAGCGGAGCGTCCGCCGCGTGCGCGTCCGCCGCCGCCGAACATATCGCCGAAACCGAAAAGGTCGAAAATATCTTCGATGTTTGTATAACCCTGCGCGTCAAATCCGCCGAAGCCTTGACCGTTCGCGCCCGAATGTCCGAAACGGTCGTAGGAAGCGCGTTTTTGCGCGTCGGACAAAACCGCATACGCTTCCGCCGCTTCCTTAAATTTTTCTTCTGCCGTGTGGTCGTTCGGATTTTTATCGGGATGATGCTGAATCGCGAGCTTGCGATACGCACTTTTAATTTCCACTTCGGTGGAAGTTTTCGTGACGCCTAAAATTTCGTAATAATCTCTTTTTGACATAAATTCTCTGATCTAAATTTCAAATCCGACATTTAAAATCTCAGATCGTAAAATCCAAAATCCAAAATCTAAAATCTAAAATAAAGAGAACGCCAGCCCAATCGAATGAACTGACGTTCTCTTATATTTTGCGACAAAATGCCCGCTTTTGGCAAGGGATGAAAGAAAAGAAGAAAGAATGAGAGAGCCGGAGTTTCAATTTCTGAATCAGAAGATTTCTTTTGAAATCTTCTGATTCAGATGACCGAGCCAATCTTTGCTTCCCTCAATTACACCATCACCATCAGGGCGTCGGTTAAATTTTTCCCAGCCTCTTCGGCTTTTTTCAAAGCGTCTTCGATCTCTTTCGGATCACCGCCGGCAAGCGCTTCTTCCGCATCGCCGAGAATGGCGTTGATCTCCTGCTGTTGTTTAACTTCAAGCGATTTGCCGAATTCCGCCATCGTCCGCCGCGTGTTTTTAAGCAGCGAATCAAGCCGGTTGCGCAGGATGATCATGTCTTTTGTTTCCTTATCTTTTTCGACCGAAGTTTCGGCTTCCATAATCAGCCGATCAATTTCGTCCGGCGCAAGTCCCGAAGACGGCGTGATCTGCATCGCCTGTTCGAGTCCGGTCATTTTATCCTTAGCCGATACATTGACGATGCCGTTGGCATCGATCTCGAACGAAACATCGATCTGCGGAACGCCGCGCGGCGTAGGCGGAATGCCGACAAGTTCGAATTTACCGAGACTTCGGTTGCCGCTCGAAACTTCGCGTTCGCCCTGCAGAATATGAATTTCGACTGATTGCTGATTGTCCACGACGGTCGTAAAGGTCATCGTATTTTTGAGCGGGATCGTCGAGTTGCGCGAAATGAGTTTGACGAACAAACCGCCGCGTGTTTCAAGTCCGAGTGAGAGTGGCAAAACGTCGAGCAGCACGATATCCTTGACATCGCCCGTCAGCACGCCGCCCTGAATCGCCGCGCCCATCGCGACCACTTCATCGGGATTGATCTCCGCCGAGGGTTCTTTGCCGAAAACTTCCGTCACGGTTTTGGTGATGATCGGGGAACGCGTCTGTCCGCCGACAAGAATCACCTTATCGATATCATTTGGCTGGAGTTTTGCGTCCCAGAGCGCTTTCTGACACGGTTCGACCGACGATTCGACCAGATCTTGAACGAGTTCTTCAAATTTGGCGCGTGACAACACGATGTTGATATGTTTCGGTCCGGTCGCGTCCGCCGCGATGAACGGCAGATTGACGGTCGTTTCCATCACGGATGAGAGTTCGCATTTAGCGCGTTCCGCCGCTTCTTTTAATCTTTGCAAAGCGAGGCGATCTTCCTTCAAATCAATCCCGTTGTCGGTTTTGAAGTTTTCGACAAGCCAATTAATGATCCGCTGGTCAAAATCTTCGCCGCCCAAAAACGTGTTGCCCGATGTTGAAAGAACTTCGAAAACACCGTCGTTGATTTCTAAGATCGTGATGTCGAATGTCCCGCCGCCGAGATCATAAACGGCAACTTTTTCCGACTTTTGCTTGCCGAAACCGTAAGCGAGCGCGGCGGCTGTCGGCTCGTTGATGATGCGTTCGACCTCGAGACCGGCGATCTTGCCCGCGTCGCGCGTCGCCTGCCGCTGCATATCGTCAAAATAAGCCGGGACGGTGATAATCGCCTCGGTCACTTTGTCGCCCAGAAATTCTTCCGCCGAAAGTTTTAATCTTTGCAAAACGATCGCCGAAATTTCGGGCGGACTGTAAACACGGTCGAGAACTTGAATATGGGCGTCGCCGTTTGGAGCTTCCGTTATTTCAAACGGAACGGTTTCGCGCATTTTCTGAACTTCCGCCGAATCGAACTTGCGTCCGATCAGTCTTTTAACAGCGTAGAGGGTGTTCGTCGGGTTGGTGACCGCCTGACGTTTTGCAATTTGTCCGACCAGACGCTCGCCTTTCTCCGTGAAACCGACTACCGAAGGCGTCGTTCTGCCGCCTTCTTTGTTGGGGATAATCTGCACCGCTCCGCCTTCAAGGACGGACACGCAGCAGTTCGTTGTTCCTAAATCAATGCCAATAACTTTACTCATAAATTTAATTGAGACTTTCCAAGTAGAATATTGCGGGAAACACGGGGTAAATTAGCACAAACTATTCAGTTTCTAAAACATCGGCTGCTAAGTTTGGATTGTTTTCGGGAGAAGAATTATTAACCTTCGGACGGGCTGAGGTCGCCACTTTGACCATCGCTGCACGAATAATTTTGTCGCCGATCCGGTAGCCGCGAAGGAGCTCGCCGCTGACCGTATTCGGCGGAAATTGTCCGCCTTCTTCCATTGCTACAGCTTCGTGGATATGCGGATCGAAATGCTCGCCGACGGCGGCGATCGGCGCCACGCCCATCTCGGCTAAAACTTCGTTTAATTGTTGGTTAACCATGACAATACCTTCAAAAAACTGGTGAAAATCGTGCGATTTGCCTTCGGAATGATTGGCGGCAAAATCCAATGCGCGATTCATATTGTCCAGAACAGGCAAAATTTGCGTCGCTAAATTGCTGATTTGATTGAGAAAGGTTTCACTGCGGTCACGCTCGGTCCGCTTTTTATAGTTGTCAAAATCCGTCTGCCGGCGCCGCATCGTTTCGGCTAATTCCGCACGTTCGGTTTCTAGTCTTGAAACTTGCTCTTTGATTTGCAAGATCTCATTTTCAAGTTCGGCAAATGCCTTGTTATTCGACGATAAACTATTGACAATCGGCTTAGATTGCGGAGCTTTGACGGGTTCAATGGCAAATTCCTGCTTGATAAATTCGGACGGATTGGTATCGTCAATATCGGATTCGTCAAATTCGATCGATAAATCAGCCGAAATCTGAAGGTCTTTTTCCTTCGCTTCCAGCTCTTTGATAAAATCCTCGATCGAAAGCGAATTGCCCTCTTCAATTTCAGTGACAAAATTGTCTTGATCTTCTATGTCGTTATTGAAATCCATTTTGCAGCTCGTTTGATTATTGTAATTTGGAGATAAAACCGTGTCCTGACGACAAAGATCGTGACAGGATTTTTATCATTTTTAATTCAATGAGTATTCTTTGGTCATAAACTTTTCGAGAATCCGGGCGACGTAACCGACGATCGAGATAATTCTCGCATATTCGATTCGGGTCGGACCGAGAACGCTTAAAGTTCCGATTGCCGTGCCGGTGCCGATGCGATAAGGCGCGGTAATCAATGTGCAGTTTCGTAAGGTAGAAGCCGAATTTTCGCTTCCGATGACAACCTGAACATTTCCTCTCGCCGATGGATCGCGCACGATACATTCATTGAGAATCTGCATCAGCCGCGATTTTTCCTCGATCGTTTGAAGAAGCTCACGAAGTCTTTCCATATCGGCAAAATCGCGTTTGGTCAAAATGTTCGACGTGCCGTCAACATAAACCTCGCCCAGACTGTCTTCTTCGTCCTCGATACTCTGTGAACAAAGAATCATTGCCGTTTGCAGTAATTTGTCAAAAAGTGCTTTTTCTTCGTGCATCAATTTTAAGATCGTGGCGCGAATTTCCGCCAAACTCTTGCCGCTGAATTCGACGTTCAAATAGCGCGCCGTGCGGTCCAGATCTTCCTGTTTCAAAGTTTCGTTGAGCCGGATAATTTTGTTATGCACAATATTCGGCGCCGAAACCAGCACGACCAGCACGCGCTTGTCGGAAAGATTGACAAATTCGATATGCTGCAGACGATCGTTTGCCAGAGAAGGCGAAACGACGATCCCGATATTCTTTGAAAGAGCCGAGAGAAGTTGGGAAGTTCGCTCCATCAGACGGTCGGGCGTATCCGTCAGCTCGCTTTCCAAAAAACCGAATTCATCGCCGATAAATCGCAAATCTTCGTTGGAAAGACTCAGCACACCAAGCAAATTATCAACATAAAAGCGGTAACCTTTGTCGGTCGGAATGCGTCCGGCGGAAGTGTGCGGCTGTTCGAGCAAGCCGGTTTCTTCCAATTCGACCATCACATTTCTAATGGTCGCCGAACTCAGTCCGTATGAATTGACAATTTTTTCCGCAATCAATTTTGAGCCAACCGGCTCGCCCGTGATGAGATGTTCACCGATTATTGCCGACAGAATAGCTTGCCCGCGAACATCGGGATAATTTTGTTTTTCAGAATATAAATTTGAATCACGGGCAGACATCTTTTTCCGGTGGGTTTGATGCACGCCGCCTGAAACGGTATGCTTCCGCTATTAAAACAGATAACATTTTTAAGTTAAACCTGTCAACAATTATTAGTTAAACTATGATTAACAGCACTAACTTTTACTGATTATCCAAAATATTTGTAAATATGACCGAAAAACTCGCCCAAATTAAATTTTTTTACGAGGAAGCGCTGCGCGTTTTTGACGCGAAAAGAACGCCGCCTGAAATCGAGATCCGATTTTATCCGTATATCGGCATCAATCACACGATCCGTGTTCGCAACGGCAAAGTTTTTGTCCGCCTCGCCGAAATTTGCCGCGATATGCCGCTCAACGCGCAAAAAGCTCTGGCGTTTATTCTCGTCGCCAAACTTCTGAGAAAAAAAGTTCCGCCCGCCGCGCGCCAAATTTATTCGGAATTTATCAAAACAAAGGAGATCCGCGAGCAAGCCGTCGAAAATAAAAAGCAGCGCGGACGCAAACTCATCACTTCGGCGCAGGGCAGTTTTTACGATCTCGACGAGATCTTTGACGATCTCAACGAAACATATTTCAAAAAGACGCTGCCGAAACCCGTTTTAACGTGGTCGTCGCGCAAAACTTACCGAATCCTCGGGCATCACGATTCAACGCACAAAACGGTCGTTGTAAGTCTTTCTCTGGACGATAAAAAAGTACCGAAATACGTCGTCGAATACGTCCT
>JBBQOA010000193.1:0-7788 GCA_038330465.1 Pyrinomonadales bacterium | reverse complement strand
CAACCGCCGCGAGTTTCGGTCGAAGTTATTGTTTCGGACCGGTCTTTCGCGCCGAAAAATCAAAAACGCGCCGCCATTTGACGGAATTTTGGATGGTCGAACCGGAAATGGCTTTTGCGCGGCTCGACGATGTGATGAATTTAGGCGAAGGTTTGATAAAATTTATCGTCGAACGCGTTTTAGCCGACCGCCGCGAGGATTTGACCGTTCTCGAACGAGATATTTCAAAGCTCGAAGCGATTCTAACCGAAGGTTTTCCGCGTGTTCACTACGACGACGCGGTGAAAATGCTCAAGGAAGGTTTTGCTAAAGGCGAGCTCGAAAACGATTTTGAATGGGGCGGCGATTTTGGCGCACCGGACGAAACATATATTTCAAAACAATTCGACGCGCCTGTTTTCGTTCATCATTTCCCTGCCGTCATTAAAGCGTTTTATTTTGAACGCGATGTGGAACGTCCCGAACTCGCGCTCGGCGCCGATCTGCTCGCGCCCGAAGGCTACGGCGAGATCATCGGCGGCGGCGAACGCGCTTTTGATTTGAAATTTCTTGAAGAACAGATCGAAGCGCATAATTTGCCGAAGGAATCTTTTGAATGGTATTTGGACTTAAGACGTTTCGGAGCCGTTCCGCACGCCGGATTCGGAATGGGCATCGAACGCGCGACGGCGTGGATGTGCGGCATCGAACACGTCCGCGAAACAATTCCCTTTCCGCGAATGCTCAATCGTTTGAAGCCGTAATGTAATATTTGGATTCTTTGTTTTAATTTCTTTGAAAACCTTAACTTTGCGCCTTTGCGGCTAAAACTCTTTGTAAGATTTCCCCGCAAAAGCGCAAAGGCGCAAAGTAAAATGCCAAACTTTAGGAAATCCATCAAACAGACTTTAATGAAATTAATTTCAATTTCCGTGGTTTTGAGGTGTCTGTTAACGGCTTTGATTCTGTTGAATTTGGCGCCGAATACAAATTTAACCGAAATTGTTGTCGTTTCTGGTCATAACCCTGAAATAAATGCCGATCTTCAGGCAAAAACCGACGAATTTCTGGCTTTATTCGACCGAATGCCGCCAGTTTCGGTTTATTTGAAGGATGAACCGATCTTAAAATCGGGGACTAATACCGAACGCGGTGTTGCTTACACGAATTGCGAAAAAGGCGCGGAGCCTATCGTTTATATCAAAAAGATCTTTTATGAAAAAGCCAACCGCAAACAACTCGATAACATTTTAAAGCATGAATTGACGCACGCGTGGCTTTGCCGGCAGAATTTGTCGGCGGGTCACGATCATAGATTTCGCGCAAAATTCATACAAGTCGGCGGTTTCGGTAATTGAACGGTAACTTTTTTACATAAATCGCCCAAATTTTCGGTCGGAATGCAATAAAAACCGACAAAACCTTCTCTGTTTGATTGCTTTTAAACGGAAACTTTCAGAAAATCATTTCCGTAAAAACAAATACTATGAGCGATGAATACAGATTTAGCGGTGCAGGCGGAACTCCGGGCGGTGTGATCGAGTTTTTTGTCGGTCTCGGGATGGCTCTCGCGGGCGCGTATCTTTTGACGCAGCAGGTGACGGTGACGAGCGGATTCTGGACGCTTTGGGGTTACAACACTTTCGGTCTTTCGTTGCTGCCGCTGATCTTCGGAATCGGAATTTTGTTCTTCAACGGCAAATCCGTTGTCGGTTGGATCCTTTTATTTGCCGGTGTAATTTTCATCGGAGCGGGCGTTTTGATGAATCTGCAAATATATTTTCAGCCGACAAGTCTTTTCAATACCGTCATAATGCTCGTCCTGCTCGCGGGCGGAATCGGTTTGGTTGCCAAAGGCATTGCCGCGCACCAAAAATAATTCGTAATCAATTTGAAATTAAAAAAGCGCGAGTTTTACCAACTTGCGCTTTTTTTTGTGAGGCGTGAAGAAACTTTTTCTGACCTCGGTTTTTCTGACACCAAAACATTTGATTTCACTGCGGAGTTCGCGCCTTCAGTTTGAATGTCTGCTCGCCAGGCGAGGGGGGTAACAAACTGAAGACGCGGACTTTGTGAGAATTCAAAATCTTTTGATACTTTCAGTCAAATGCTTTTTTTGAGCAGGACAGTCATGAACCAGTCCTGCTCTTCTCAAGCGGAAAGATGTGTTGCCTTCCATGACTATCCGCCTGATTCCTTTAGTTGTCTTATAATTCGATAAAACGAATAATTCAGAAAGATTTCCAAATTTATTGTTCGTTCCCACCGGATTCAACATTTATTTTGAATTTCACCGCGCTGCCAATCGGTAGTCACGATTTATCGTGAAACTGCGAGACGCAAACGCGGCGGGATGTCAAACTGAAGGCGCGAACTCAGTAGCGAAATCAAAATTGTGTAATATTTTTGGTCAATTGTTTAGTTTTATTTATCCCGGCGCTGTGGTTATAATGTCCGAAACGTAATAAATCCGGATTGACAGACAATTTTTGTAAAATGTATCGAACTATTCAGTTAAAATTACAAGCCAAAGAATCGCCGTTGGTCGGAAACTTTTCGGTCTATCGGGCACTACCGCGCCGAGAGCTGCGGCGCGTCGGCGGTTTCGTCTTTTTTGACCATTTCGACGCGGAAAATATCACGCCCGCGCAATTCGATGTGCCGCCGCATCCGCATTTGGGTTTGCAAACCGTCACATATCTATTTGAGGGCGAGATTCTCCACACCGATTCCCTCGGGTTTCAGGAAACTATCACACCCGGCGCGGTCAATTGGATGACCGCCGGAAGGGGTATCACGCACGCCGAACAGGTTTTGCAAACACAGCCGCGCATGCACGGCATTCAGAGTTGGGTCGGACTTCCGCATAATAAACGCCAAATGGCGCCGTCGTTCGAGCATTTTTCAAAAGAAAATCTGCCGACCATAAAATTGGAAAACGCCGAAATCCGGGTCATTGCCGGAAATTTGGATGAAAATGTTTCGCCGATCCCGACGTTTCAGGAACTTTCCTATCTCGATATTTCGGCGAAAAACGGCTGCCAGATCGAAATCAACGTCAATCCGGCGCACGAACTGGCGGTTTATGTTTGTGAAGGCGAAATTTCGATTGACGGTGAAAATGTCGGACGTTACGACCTCGCAAAATTAACCGACGGCGGCGCAAAATTCGCTTTTACAAGTGTTGCGGATACCAGATTCGTCCTTTTCGGCGGTGAGCCTTTGCCCGAACCGACCGTCATTTATTGGAATTTCATCACCGACACGCTCGGCGAAGCGAAACAAGCGATGATCGATTGGGAAGACGGCAAATTCGCCGAAGTTCCGAAATATAAAAAAGTACTCTCTACTTCTTAGAAGCTTAACTTATTGACTTTACGGCTTTGCGGGAAACAATTACTTTGAGCGTTTTCATCAGTGATGAAAATATTTCACGCAAAGGCTTAAAGGCGCAAAGATTAGGTCTAAGAAAATTGAAAATACTGACTGATAATCTTTTATGAAAAAATTTATTGTTTTTGTTCTGCTTTGCTGTTCGCTAAGTGTTTTCGCCCAAAAACCGGTCAAAGATTTGAAACCGACCGTGATTTTAATCTCGCTCGACGGATTTCGGTATGATTATCTCGATAAATTCCAACCGCCGACGCTTAATAAACTGGCGAAAGAAGGAGTTCGCGCCAAATGGATGATTCCTTCGTTTCCGACCAAAACATTTCCGAATCATTACACGATCGCGACCGGACTTTATCCGGCGCACAACGGCATCGTCGAAAACAACGTCTATGATTTCGGAACGATTTTCACGATGTCGAAGCGTGAAGAAGTGCAGAATCCGCGCTGGTGGCTCGGCGAGCCCGTCTGGGTGACGGCGGAAAAGCAGGGACAGATCGCCGCTTCGTATTTTTGGGTCGGAACCGAAACTTTGATCGAAAACGTTCAGCCAACCTTCTGGCGAACCTGGAACGGCAAAGTTCCGGCGGAAATGCGCGTCGATAAAGTTCTCGGCTGGCTTGATCTGCCGCCGGAAAAACGCCCAACAATGATTACGCTTTATTTTAGCGACACGGACGACGCCGGACACGAGTTTTCGCCAGACTCCGAAGAAACCAAATATGCCGTTTGGAACGTTGACCGTTATATCGAAAGATTAATGAAAGGCTTACAGGCGCGAAAGATCGATAAAAAGATCAATGTCATCATCGTTTCCGATCACGGCATGGCATCGGTCGATGTCCGCCATACAACATTCCTCGACGATCAATTTGATTTCGATCTGACCGAACGAATTTTATGGACGAACGAGATCGTTCAGATCTTCCCGAAACAGGATAAGACGGACGAAATCTTTGCAAAAATAAACAAATTGGACCACGCGACCTGCTGGAAGAAAGCCGACATTCCCGAACGGCTTCATTATCAGGACAGTCCGCGGATCGCGCCGATCGTTTGTTCTTCGGAAGAAGGCTGGATGACGACGAGCCACAAGCGTTATGAGGATTGGATGAAGGATATCGAGGACATTACGAAACCGCGCGGCGCACACGGTTATGACAACCGTTATCAATCGATGCAGGCGACTTTTCTCGCGCACGGCGCGGCATTTAAGAAAGGATTTGTCGCCGAACCGTTTGCAAATATTCAGGTTTACAATCTTATTTGCAATATTTTAGGCTTAAAACCCGCAAAAAATGACGGTAATTTAGATACTATTCGTGGTATGTTGAAATAGATGACTCAGCAATTGGACAAACAATCTGTTTAATTTCAAAACGCAAAGAAATGAGGTGAATCGATGAAATCAATTATTCTATTAGTTTTCCTGACAATGATGTCTGCAAATTTCGGAAGTTTTGCTGCCAATGCCCAAAAACCGACAACTTTAAGAAAAAAACCGATCATAAAAGATGCGTCGGTCGATATTGCAAATATTGATTTCAAAAACTTTACTTTTCCCGATTTGTTACAAGGGATGAGCAGCAAAACCTTCACCTTAAACAAGGGACAATTCCGAAACGGTAAACTTTCCGCGTCGCGTGTTTATACTTTACGAAAAACATATTATTTCGATATTACCGGCGACGGAAAAGACGAAGCCGTCACGCATATTTTAGCCGAAGGCTGCGGCGAGAATTGCGATTCGCACAGCTTTTTTTATGTTCACAAGATCGAAAACAATCAGCCGAAATTGATCTGGCAAATCGCGACCGGTTCGGAAGTTCTCGGCGGACTGAAATCGATCGCCTTCAACAACAAACAAATAATCATCGAAGCATTCGGCAGCTGCATGATCCAAAACTCTTTGATCTTTGCAAAGTATGATGCCAAAAATCCTCAAAAAAACTTGCCGTCAGATTACACGCGGTTCGTGTTGGCGATGAATGGAAACATCTTTTCGCAAACTTCCCGGGATATTTTGCCATTTCAGGAGAAAACCATCGCCGGTTACCGTGCCCAAATCAGTTTTGGCGAGAAAGAATAATCACTCGGCATTGATCGTTAAAACGGCGATTTCCGGCGGCATCATAAAACGGATCGGCAAAATGCTCGTGCCGACACCGGAAGTGACGAAAATATCTTTATCATATTCGTGAATAAGCCCGTAAGAGTATTTTTGACCGAAGTTTGAGGGAACGATCGGCGTTCCGATGATCGGCAGCCAAACTTGTCCGCCGTGCGTGTGTCCGGCGATCATCAATTTAAAATCTGAGCCGAGTGTTTTGAAATGATTCAGAACTTGAAATATATCGGGACTATGTTCCAAAACGATAAAATCACCAGCCTGTTCGTTTTTTTCGACAATGCTTCTGATATCGGCATCGAATGTGTACCACGAATTAAGTTTCAAATGATCTTTCAAGCCTAAAAGCCTGAATTTTTGCCCGTCCTTTTCGATTACTTTTATTTCGTTTTCGAGTACCGTGATTCCGACGCGTTCCAATTCGATTTTTACTTTTTTATCATCATACCAACCGTCGTGATTTCCCAAGATCGCGTAAACGCCGTATTTTGCGGTTAAACCCTTTAAGTTATCGGCAACCGCTTCGATCGGCATTTTTAATGAAGATCGATCAAACGACTTTTCAGAAACATAATCGCCGAGCAAAACTATCAGATCAGGATTTTGTTCGTTTGCTTTTTGCACGACAAACCGAATTTTTTCTTCCGTGACGCCGCGTGAACCGCCGTGAATGTCGCTGATCGCGACGATCTTCAAACCGTTAAGTTTTGGATTCCAATCTTTGATCTTTAATTCCTGCGAATTGACGACCAAGCGGAACGGTTCGATAAAATAAGCGTAAACCAAGCACACTAATCCTGCGATCGAGAGGAAAAGTAAAGCGTATCCCAATATTCTAAAATGCTTTTTCATTAATTTTTTGGGAAGTATTCGCGCCAACGTCGGTCAACAAGTTTGGCAATATCTTCGCGAACTTCGACGACCTTCGGGTACCAGGTTTTCATACGCGCATCGATCACGATCGGCGCATTGTAAGTAATATGATTATTGACGACCTTGATTTCCTTGGCGTAAATATCGGTTGAAGGATTAAAACGGGTCCACGTCGCCCACAAGAATTTCTCGGTCGAATCGGCAAATTCAACCGAATCGTGAAGAACAACGACCTGAAAATCATTAAAATTATTGATTTTTGCGAGCCTTTCGGCAAGTGTCTTGTCTTTTTCGTATTCGGTTCCTTCCAAAACCAGACAACCGCCGCAAAAGACCTTCGCCGCCTTGATGCCGACCGGCAGCGCGCCGTGAAATTCTCGCGCCAATTCCCTTTTTGCATCGCCGACACCGACGAGCATCGCCTTTGAACCGTGATTTATTTTGCCCGAAGCATAGTCGAGCGTGTCAAAAGCTGTGCGGTCAAAAATAAAGAAATCGCTTTCCCATTCGACGCGGGCGAGAATATATTCAAACAAGGTTTTGAAATCGCGCAAATTCTGTGGTTTATCGGTCAAAAGCAAGAATTTTGTCAATGAAAGCTGTCCTTCGCCCAAAATTCTAAAACCTGCCGAAAGCGCTTCGCGGGCGTATCTTTCTTTGACAACCGCCGCCGCCAAAGAATGAAAACCCGTTTCGCCGTAACTCCAAAGATCTCTAACGGCGGGCATCACGAGCGGAAAGAGCGGCGACAGAAGTTCCTGTAAATAGTCGCCGATAAAATAATCTTCCTGCCGCGGTTTGCCGACGACGGTCGCCGGATAGATCGCGTCTTTACGGTGAAAAACCGCTTGCGCCTCAAAAACCGGATAATCGTGGACAAGCGAATAATAACCGTAATGATCGCCGAATGGTCCTTCAGGTTTTCGCACCTTCGGCGCGACCTTGCCGCAGATCGCAAATTCGGCTTCGGCAATTAACCGATGATGACCTGTGATCGGATTAGCAACCGTTTTGATCTTGCCGTCCGCCAAAACTGACGCCAACACGAGTTCGGGAATGTCTTCGGGCAGCGGCGCGATCGCTGCCAAAATCATCGCCGGCGAACCGCCGAGGAAAATCGTCACGGGCAGATCTTCGCCCCGCGCTTCGGCTTCCGCATAATGAAAACCGCCGCCTTTGGCGATTTGCCAGTGAATTCCGGTCGTCTGTTTATCATAGCGCTGAATGCGGTACATTCCGAGGTTATGTTTGCCGCTCGAAGGGCTTTCCGTGTAAACCAGCGGCAAGGTGATAAAATGTCCGCCGTCTTCGTGCCAGAGCTGCAAAAGCGGAAGTTCTTCGAGGTTTGCGGGATTATCGCAAACTTCTAAAACCGGCGCCCGACGCACCTTTTTTGTCCCGAGCTTTAACGCCGTAAA
>JBBQOA010000192.1:0-7794 GCA_038330465.1 Pyrinomonadales bacterium | reverse complement strand
GGAAAAGCTCAATCCATACAAAGATGGTTTGCCGGGCGCAGTGCAAAAAGATCTCGCCAAGCGTTATGCCGACCTGTTCGGAATTTTCCTGAAACACCGCCAAAATATTGCGCGAATAACTTTCTGGAACGTCACCGACGCCGATTCGTGGCTCAACAATTTCCCCGTCAGAGGCAGGACAAACTATCCGCTGCTTTTCGACCGCGAGGGGAAAAAGAAACCCGCGTTCGATGCCGTTATCAAAACATTGCAGGAATTTTCTAACGACAAAATGAAATAGAATGATCGTTAACTTTAATAAACAGGTTTACGGAATTGACGAAAATAAACCGCTCGACATTTCGATTCCCTTGCAATTTAACGGCGCGCAGCCGAATGCTTACGGTGTCGAGCGGGCAAGTGCGGAGGCGTGTCAAGCGGGCGAGATGATCGGCGACACGCGGCGCGGCGGCAGCGTCAATTTTGAACAATATAAATTCATTCCGCACTGCAACGGCACGCACACCGAATGCGTCGGGCATCTGACGCACACCCGCATTTCCGTTCGCGATTGTTTGAAAGACGTATTTATACCGTCGGTTTTGATCACGGTTGAACCGGAAATTGCCCCGGAAAGCAGCGAAAATTATGCAGTCAAATTAAGCGATGACGATAAATTGGTAACGCGAAAGGCGCTTGAAAAGTCATTGGGGAATTTCAGATTTCAGATTTCAGATTTCAAATCGGAAGCGAGCCAACCGAAAAACAATCAAATAAAAGGTTTGATAATTCGGACGCTGCCCAACGAAAAAGACAAGTTGATAAAGACCTATCTCGACGAAATTCCGCCATTTTTCACGACCGAAGCGATTAAATACATACGCGAAATCGGCGTCTGTCACTTGCTCGTCGATTTGCCTTCGATCGACCGTATCTTTGACGAGGGAAAACTCTCGAATCATCGAACCTTTTGGAATGTCGCGCAAGGCGCGTTTGAAACCGGCGCGGAGAGTTTTATCAACAATACAATTACAGAATTAATTTACGTTCCGAACGAAATTGCCGACGGCAAATATCTGCTTAATCTGCAAATCGCGCCGTTTGCCTCCGACGCCAGCCCGAGCCGACCGATTCTTTTTGCGCTTCAATAAAAAAAAAGCGGCGGCTGAAATTTCAGCCGCCGCTTTTTTTACTTTTAATTCAAACGAATTTATTTAACGGGAATTTTTACTTCCCGACCGGCGGCAAGCGCGGCGTTGACCGAAGTCAATCCGTTAAGATTGGCAACTTCGACGGCGTTGGCGCCATATCGCTGCGCGACTTTTACGACCGTATCGCCGTTGACCGCGGTGACAATTCGAACTCCGCCGGTGGTCGGCACGTTCGTCGGTTGATTGGTCGGACGTTGATACGAAGTGGTTTTGACACCGTTTCCGTTCGGGATAATGATCTTGCCACTCGGAACGTCCATTCCCGGATTCGCCGCCATCAGATCGTTGACTGAAATTCCCGTTTTGTTGGAAATATTCTGCCACGTTTCGCCCGTTAATGTTTTTGCTAAAGCCGCATTATTGACCTTCACATTCGGCATCCGTTTGAAGATCGCGACGACTTCGCGGGCTTTGCCCGCCGGAACGCGAACGACATACGGTTCGGGCGGCGTCATATTCGTGCGCAGTTCGGGATTCAAATAACGCAGATATTCAACCGTCGTATCGGAAGCCTGTGCGAGCAGACCGAGTCCGGTCGAAGACGGCACACGAACCTGATCGTACATCAATTGCGGCGCCGGACGCACTTGTCCGAAACCGTATTGCTGCGGATTATTAGCGATCAGAATCGTCGCTAAAATGTTCGGAACGTAATTGCGCGTTTCTTTCGGCAGATACGGATACGCGAGCCAGAAATTGGCAACTCCGGCGCGCGCGATCGCGCGGTCAACATTGCCTTCGCCGCAATTGTAGGCAGCCATCGCGAGTTCCCAATTGCCGTTATAACGATTGGCGAGAAATTTCAAATAACGCGCCGCCGCGTGTGTCGCGCCTTCAAAACTGTTGCGTTCATCAATATAAGCAGTTTTTCGCAAACCGAAGCGCGATCCCGTACCGGGAATAAACTGCCACAAACCGGAAGCTGCCGCCCACGACATTGCCGTCGGTTTCCAGGCGCTTTCAACCTGTCCGAGCCACGCGACATTTTCGGGAATTCCCTCTTCACGGAAAATCCGCCGCGCCATCCGCATAAACATTCCCGAACGATAAAGTCCGGTTTCCATCGTCGCGCGTCCGCGTGCCTGATAATAATTGATGAATTGCTGGATCATCGGATGGACTTGAAAACTAAAGCCGAGCGATTTGTTCGCGACGGCAACCTGAACCAGCTGATATTGTTGCTGGGCAAGCGGCGTTTCGACATTGGATTCGTCCGACGTCAATTCGAGTTTCGCCAGATCATCGAGCGGCGAGGCTTCGAACGTCTGATCGGTAAAGCCCTGCGTCATCTCGTTTGATTGATTTGAATTATTCGGAACAACCGAGGCAATCATCGAGTTATTCGTCGGCTGCTCGCCGGGAAGAACGGTCAGCACGAGTTTGGCGATTTTATCTGCCAAATCATTGTCGATATTCCAACTACAGGTTGCCGAAAGAGAGCGAATCTGCGGAGTTTGTTTATCGTTTGGAAATTCCATCCGATAAACCGTTTCGATCAATTGGTTGTAGCAATCTCTGGCTTTGGCATTGTTATTGGATGTCAGATTAATTCCCGACATCAAAAATACCTCGACCGATTTGTCGAAATCATCCCGCGCCTGCGGGCGGCGATTGTCTTGGAGATTTAATAAGCCTTGTTTGAAATATCTGCCCGAATCGGTGGTCACTTGCAGAATCCGCGCCTCAGCTTGTTCAGCCTGCACGGGTTTAGTGTTGTTTCTTCCGTCCGAAACGCTCGAAGTTACTTGCGCCGAAACGAAAGAATTTAATATAAAAGTTAAAATTGCGGTATAACTGAAAACCTTAAAAAGGTATGTTTTCATCAGATCGTCTATACTCCTTACGATAAATTTTTCAGGGTTAGGGCGAATCAGTAAAACGACCTAAAACAGATAACGTCAAAATTGCTAACGCTATCAAATACTAAAAGTTTCTTTTTGTCTTTTATTGATTATAAAAGACGTTTTAAAACTTCTCAAACGTAACACACTGAAAAAGTCATTGTCAACGCGCGGAAAGCCTGTAAATATTGACTTCCGCGCGAATTACTTATCACAATGGCAAATTCTGTCGGCGATACTTATTGCTTTGTCTTCGCCGTTTGCGCCTTCGCTTTGACATTCGGCACGACCTTCTCGCGCAATGCCTCGCGAAATACTTCGCGCACATTCTCTACATATATAAACGTCAAATCGTTCAAAACTTCCTGTGGTAAATCTTCCAGATCGCGTTTATTCGGCGCCGGAATGATAACCGTCTTGATATGTGCCCGTCGCGCTGCAAGAATTTTCTCTTTGACTCCGCCGATCGGCAGAACGTTGCCCCGCAAAGTTATCTCGCCCGTCATCGCCACTTCTTTACGCACCGGACGCTGCGAGAGAACCGAAACCATCGCAGTTGCGAGCGTGATGCCCGCGCTCGGTCCGTCTTTCGGGATCGCGCCTTCGGGAATATGGATGTGAATATCGAAATTTTCAAAATCCGCTTCGTCAATCCCGAGTTCGACAGCTCGTGATTTTGCATAAGAAAACGCCGCTTGCGCCGATTCCTGCATTACTTCGCCGAGTTGTCCGGTCAGCTGTAATTTGCCTTTGCCGCGTGTTTTCAAGGCTTCGATAAATAAAATATCGCCGCCGACCGCCGTCCACGCGAGTCCCGTGACCGTTCCGATCGAATCTTTTTTCAAGGCTTCTTCGGGAAATATCTTTGGCGCACGAAGGAAATCTTTGACAATGACTGACGTCACTTTGACTGCTTCAAATTTGTCTTCTTCTTCGGCTTTGCGCCGCGCAATCTTGCGGCAAACCTTGCCGATTTCTCGTTCAAGCTGCCGCAAACCTGCTTCCTGCGTATATTCACCGATAATTTTTGCGAGTGCCTTGCGGTCGAATTTGACGTCTTCTTTTTCAAGCCCGTTTTCCTCAACCTGTTTCGGAACAAGATGCCGCCGCGCAATTTCGAGTTTTTCTTCCTCGGTATAGCCCGACAGAAAAATTATCTCCATTCGGTCGCGAAGTGCTGGCTGAATCGTATCCAAAACATTTGCCGTCGTCATAAACATAACGTTCGAGAGATCAAAAGTCACATTCAAATAATTGTCGCGAAACGAATTGTTTTGTTCCGGATCGAGAACTTCGAGCAACGCTGAACTCGGATCGCCGCGAAAATCGGCGCCGACCTTATCGATTTCGTCGAGCATGATCAGCGGATTATTTGTTTCCGCCTGCTGAATTCCCTGAATAATTCTGCCCGGCATCGCGCCGACATACGTTCTGCGATGTCCGCGAATTTCGGCTTCGTCGTGTAAACCGCCCAATGAGAGTCGCACGAATTTACGATTTAAAGCCCGCGCGATCGAGCGTCCTAAGCTGGTTTTTCCGACTCCGGGCGGTCCGACCAGACAAAGAATCGAGCCTTTCGGTTTTTCGCGTAATTTTCGAACCGCCAAAGCTTCGACGATTCTTTCCTTGACGCGTTCCAGACCGTAATGGTCTTCATCGAGAATCTTTTCTGCTTTTTTCAGATTCAAATTATCTTTCGACGCTTTCGACCACGGAAGTTCGGTCATAATGTCGAGCCAATTTCTGAGCGTCGCGGTTTCCGCCGTATCGGGATGCATTCTTTCGAGCTTTTTTAATTGCCGCAAAGATTCTTCCTCGGCGTGCTGCGGCATTTTCGATTTTAAGATTTTGTCGCGGTAGAGTTCGATCTCCTCAAAAAGTTCGTTGCCTTCGCCGAGTTCCGATTGAATGGCTTTAAGTTGCTGGCGCAAAAAATATTCGCGCTGCGAACGGTCAATATCGGCGCGGGCTTGAGTATTGATTTCCTGCTGAACGGTCAAAACGTCAATTTCTTTGCTCAGCAAATCATTGACGCGGCGCAGGCGCAGCACAGGATCGAAAATATCGAGAACACTTTGCGCGTCTTCGACTTTTAATTCAAGATTCGACGCCGACAAATCCGCTAATCTTCCGGCATCGTCTAAATTAGCGATAATTGCCAAAACTTCAGGCGAAATATTTTTGCCGAGGTTGGCAGCGCGTTCCATCGAAGCGCGGACATTGCGGACCAGCGCTTCAACTTCCAATGAATTCGCCGGCGCAAGCGGTTCGGGAATCGGCGTCAACTCGGCTTTGATATAATCGCCGCTCGAATTAACCGATTCGATATTCGCGCGTGAAAGTCCCTGAATCAAAATTCGAATACGTCCGTCAGGCAATTTGAGCATTCGCATAATGACGGCAACTGTTCCGACTTTAAAAAGATCTCCCTGCGTCGGTTCTTCCTTGTCCAGATCCTTTTGCGAAACAAGCATGATCATTCGATTCTGGCTTAAAGCCTCGTCAACGGCTTTGATCGAACGGTCGCGCGATACGAAAAGCGGGACAATCATAAACGGGTAAATCACGATGTCGCGCAAAGGAAGAACAGGCAATTCCGGCGGAATCTGCATCTGAGGGTCACTTATCTCGGTATCAACCAATTTTTCTGAGAAATCTTCAATTTCGTCCATAATCAATATGTTAGAAAAAAAAGAGTAAAAGGGCAATGCCGCTAAATTTTTGTAAACTTAAACATCAATTCAGACAGTTTCGCGCTGATTTATTTTAATCAGTATAAATATGTCTTAAACATTGGTTGGTTTTTACTTTTTACTTCGTCCTTTCGATTTTTTTTCGACGACTTTGTCGCGGGAGCGGACGAGATATTTGAGTTCGGTCATAAACTCCGACACGTCTTCAAATTCAAGATAGACCGATGCGAAACGAACATACGCGACCTTATCGAGGGCTTTCAAACGGCGCATAATGATTTTGCCGATCTCGCTGGTTGAGAGTTCGCGGTCGGATGAATCCTGAACGGCTTTTTCGACCTCGTTGACGATCGCTTCGAGCTGGGCGGCGGAGATCGGACGTTTTTCGCAGGCGCGAAGAAGTCCTGACATAATTTTATTGCGCTCGAAAGTTTCGCGTTTGCCATCTTTTTTGACAACCATATACGGAATTTCGTCAATCCGCTCGTAAGACGTAAAACGGCGACTGCATAAAATACATTCGCGCCGGCGGCGAATCGAATCGCCATCCTTCGATTCCCGCGAATCGACAACTTTGTCTTCAAGATGTCCGCAAAATGGGCAACGCATAAAAATTTATCGAGAGTCGCGGATCAAGAGTTAAGATTCGGAGTTTTTTCTCTTGAGTCACTACTTTTAACTCCCGGGTCGGTTTCGTGTTCAACTTCCTCAGCCGCGTTTTCGCTCGACAATAAGCTTCTGATTCGGGCAATCGAAATATCGCCATGAAAAAAGTAATAAAGTCCGAAGATCACTGCCGGAGCAAAATAAACCAGATGCATCGCAATCGAAACGGCTGCTGCATCTTCTTGTTTAATATCATTTCTCAGAAAAATCAAGCTCGCCGCGGTCGCCGTATGAAACGCGCCCGCCGCCCCGCCCGGTGTCGGCACGACTGAGCTGATTGCCGCAAATCCCATGATAAAAATTGAATCGCTCAAGGTGAACGGCAAATCGAAAGCCAGAAGGACAAGCCATGTCGGAACGGCGATCGCCAGCCAAAGCGTAAAAGTCCAAAATAGAATCCAAAATGTTTCGCGCCAATCCCGTAATACACCCAACGCTGCCGAAAGTTGGATCAAAACACTAATAATTATTGACTGAAGCCGTTTAGGAATAAACTTTTTGTCAATTACGCGTTCAGTCCAAACGATGACACGCGGTGAAATTCGCTGGTAAATTATCAATGCACCAAAGCCTAAAACCACGCCAACGAGCATCAAATAACCGACAATTTTAATATATTCAAATTCCCTTTCGCGTCCGACAGGCGAATTAAACCAGAGTAAATTGACCGCAAAAAAACATATTAACGACGCTAAATCGAATATCCGTTCCAAACCGATCGTGACGAGCGATGCAGATGGACGAACCCGGCTGTCGCGCATTGGAAGCCACATTGAACGAACAATTTCGCCGGCTCTTCCAATCAGAAAAATCACCGAAAAGCCAACCGTCGTCGCGGCAAAAAGTTCTTTCAGGGATGACGGTGTGATCGGTTCGAGCAATACCTGCCAGCGTTTCGCCCGCAAAAAATAACCGAGGCAGATTATCAAAACCGCCGATGTGATATAAACGGCACGCGCCTTCTGCAGGCTCGTGCTGACTTCTTGCCAGTTTAAATTTCGTCCAAAAAACCAAATTATTAAAGCGGCAAATAAAAAAAGTAATATGAATTTTATGGATTTTCGCAAACTACTTGTTTCCAACCTTGAAGTAAAATCTTTCTCGTTCCAAAATGTTTGTCTGAAATGCCGGCATAATCGATGTTTTGGCATTAATAATGCGGCAAAGACAAAAGATTACAGTATTTTCGGATAAAAAGTAAAAACGAAAGTGAAAAAATTTAATTGTCGAAAAGCTCGAAAGTTTATTTACTAATCAATAAAATACTGTTTCACTTTTTCATCTTAGATTGGAACTTTTCTTTTTCGGCGAACGTAGAAACTTTTTGACAAGGTGCGATATCTGGCTTTGTTGATTTTAGCTAAAGAGATTTGCTGGTTGGAGAAAGAGCGTTGGAAGCATTAA
>JBBQOA010000191.1:0-7794 GCA_038330465.1 Pyrinomonadales bacterium | reverse complement strand
AAAAACTGGCAAAATCATCCTTAATAAGCGAAAATATTAATGATCTCAAACGAGCAACCGGATAAATAAATTACGGATGAATAAATTTATGATTTTTTCTTTCGGCGAACAATTAAATTACATCAAAACTTTGATTTTTCGCCTTTATGATAAATTTTGGGAAGAGGATATTTTAAGCCGTTCCGCGCAAGTCGCATTTTATCTGTCATTTTCGCTTTTTCCGCTTCTTTTGTTTTTGGTCACTCTTTTCGGTCTTATTTTAGGGAAAGCCGACGACTTGCGATTGGAATTATTTTCTTATTTGCGCCAGATAATGCCTGGCTCCGCTTACGTACTTGTGCAAAATACTATCCTCGAAGTCAGCGAAAATAGTTCGAGCGGCAAATTAACTTTTGGATTTATCATTGCGCTTTGGTCAGCGTCAGCCGGGATGGATAGTTTGCGGGTAGCGCTAAATCATGTCTATAAAATTAAGGAAACAAGGTCATGGTGGAAAACCAAATTCGATTCGCTGCTGCTGACACTGATCTTGATTTTCTTATTATCATTTGTTTTGGGCATCGTCTTTTACGGCTGGAAATTTCTTTTATTGCTGCTCACTTTGTTAAATTTCCCGATTGAATCATTCGTAATTTTACAAATAATTCAATGGTTATCATTTATTCTGGTTTTGCTTCTGACCTTCGGTTTGTTTTATAAATATTTGCCCAACCAGAAAGACAAAAAATGCAAATGGATTTCAACGGGTTCGATCACCGCTATTATTTTATGGCTTTTATTAACCAATATTTTTAGAATCTATCTTAACTATTTCAACAATTACGATAAAACATACGGCTCGCTGGGAGCTGTTATTATTTTAATGCTTTGGCTTTATCTGACAGCTTTGGTTATTCTGATTGGCGGTGCAATAAATGTTATTATAGCTGAACTTGATTCAGAAAATTTAACGCAAATTGAACAAATCGAACCGGCAGAAACCATTGCCGAAATATAAATAAATATGTCATTAATGCTTCAGGAAATCGCCGAACAACCGGTTGTTCTCGAAAGGACAATTCAGACGGAAAGCGCAAAATTAAAAAGGCTCGGCAGTTTTTTTCAAAAAAAAGATATCGATCTGATCGTTTTGGTCGCTCGCGGCAGTTCAGATAATGCTTCACTTTTTGGGCGCTATCTGCTTGAAATCACAACCGGAATTCCGGTTTCACTTTCCGCCCCATCGGTCTTTACTCTCTATAATGCAAAACTGAATTTGAAACGGGCGATCGTCATTGGCGTCTCACAATCGGGTGAAGGAACAGATATCAATACGGTCCTCGAAAATGCCAAAACTTCCGGCGCTTTTACAATTGCAATCACAAATGAAGCGGATTCGACGATAGCAAAAATTGCCGACGAAACCCTATTAATTCACGCCGGACGCGAAAAGAGCGTTGCCGCAACCAAAACTTATACCGGTCAAATGCTTCATTTTTATATGCTTGCGTCGATTTTGGCGGACACCAAAATCGCTTTCGATAAAATTCCTGATTACTCCGCGCAAGCCCTTAAACTTAAAGTAGATGTTGAAGAATTAGTTAAACGGTATGTTTTTATGGAAAATTGTGTCGTCGTCGGGCGCGGTCTGAATTATGGAAATTCCTACGAACTTGCTCTTAAATTAATGGAAACCTGTTATGTAGTTGCCGAAAGATTTTCGTCCGCAGATTTCTTTCACGGTCCGCTCGCAATTGTTGAGCGCCGTTTTCCGGCGATTCTTTTTGCGCCAACCGGAGTTACTCAAAAAAGTAGTCTTGATTTACTTGAGAGATTACATGAACTTCACGCCGATTGCCTGACGATCACCAACGATCCGGCAATTTCATGCAAAAGCTCGCATGTGCTTTCGCTCCCGTCGGAAATTGATGAATTTCTTTCACCGATTCCATTTATCATCCCGGCACAGCTCTTCGCCGCCCTGCTTGCGAAGGAAAAAGGAATCGATGCCGACGCGCCGCGTTCATTGTCAAAAGTTACGAAAACTATATGAATTTCAGATTTCAAATCACAAATTTCAAATTCATTTTCTTCGCTTTTATCATCTCCGGTCTCCTACCATATTGGGTGATGGCACAAAATAAGGCTTGCCAATTTGACGAACGAACATTGCAATTTGTCGGCAAACCGGTCGATCAAGCAAGATGTTTGCTACGTCCGAACAAAATCGGCGGTGTTCTCAGCGATGAATTAAGAAACCTTCCGAAACCGCTCGAAAGTTTGATCGGTGAAAGTGTGTCGATCAAAAAAGATAAACTTCGCGCATATTTGAAAAAACATAGTATCGAAGAAGAAACCATCGGCGGAAGTTTGGATTTTCCTTTAACAAAAGTTAAATTGCCGAATGGTGATGAGATCCAAACTTTATATTTCATCATTCACGATACTTCTTCGCCATATCTGAAGGACGCTATTTTTCCCGACCGATTCAATACGGATAAAACTTGGAAAGGTAACGATCTATCAATTTGGCTCAAAGAACCCGTCGCGCATATCTTTATTAATCGGCTTGGCGAATCGATCACAACCACGCCATTTGATGAAGCCGTCAGAAAAGGTTGGGGAACAAAATTCGCCCGCGATTTTTTGAAATTGGGCGCGAAGGGTCTGCAAATTCACATCGAACTGATCCAACCGCGCCGCCGCGATTCGAAAAACCCGAATCCCGAAAACGACCTAATCGCGCCATTTCCCGGTTTTACCGACCAACAATACGAACGTTTGGCACTACTCTACATCGCCGCCGGAATGCGGCGTGGAAACTGGTTGATTCCCGCCTTTCATTCGGCGATCGATGCCGGAATCAAAGACGCGCACGATGATCCGCAAAATTTCGAACTCAAAAACTTTGCCGATCATTTAAATAAGTTATTGAAAAAATTGAAATGACATTGAAAATCTCCAAATTGTTATTTCTGCTACTGATCGTTTCCCTGCCGCTCGTTCGACCATTTAATACCGTAATATTCGGCTTGCTGGTTCCTTATACAGACTTTATTTTTATTGGTATTTTTGCTTTTTGGTTGATCGCCCTGCTGCGCGGTAAAACAACATTGAGGTTCGATAAGCTTTATATATGGCTCGGCTTTTATGCATTTACACTGATTATCTCGACCATTTTTTCGATTCATCCGAAACAAAGCTTTTTCAAACTTCTGGGCGAATTTTACCTTTTTGCGCTTGCCGTTTTAACTTTTAACCTTGTCGAGGACCGACGTTTTTATAAACATTTGATAATTGCCTGGTTGATCGGCACAGCTCTCACAATTTTCGCAACGATCGCGGGATTTGTCCTATTTTATATAGGTTTTAAAACTCAGGGGGGCAATTATTTCTTATCACATTTCGGAAGCCTTCCCGCCGGAAATTATCCGCGCATCTTGGCGCTTTTTGCCAACGCCAATATGATGTGCAATTTTCTCAATGTCAGTTTGATGTTGGCAGTTTTGGCTGCTGAGCTTGAATGGCTAAAGAAGATTTGGACGCGCATTTTGCAGATCGGTATTTGGTTTGCCGCCCTATTTACATTTTCAACCGGACTCGGCGGAATGGTTTTAAGTTTGGGTATTTGGCATTGGGCGCTGTTCAAAACAAAGAAAAAGGCTTTTGTTTCCAAACTAGTTTTATCAATTGCGATTTTGGTTGCCGTTTCGATTTTGACGGCAACTTTGATCTCACCCGACACAAATAACACGACACAAGACATTTCAATTCCATATACCGATAAAAAGCTTGAAGTTTCGGTCCGTGTCCTCGTTTGGGAAAGCGTGTTCGAGACATTTAAACAATATCCCTTTGTCGGAAAAGGAACCGGAATGGATGCGGCTTTAGTTAATTATCAGACGCTTTCAGGCGATAATCAGGTTTTGCTTGATGCGCATAATAATTGGCTGAACGTTTTAGGTCAAACAGGTTTGCTCGGAATGTTTACCTTTTTACTGTTAAATCTCTATTTGCTAACAAAATGCCGGTTCAAAGTTAAAGTCTCAAATGAACAAAATTTTATTCATCTTGCACTATCATGCACTTTTCTCGGAGCATTTTTATATCAGGGTTTGTGTGGTTCGTTTGAAGACGCCCGCCATTTGTGGGTTCTATTCGGAATGTTGGTCGGAATTTCAAAATACAGCCGTGAAGAATTAGTAGAAACTGAATAAGTTGGCTGACAGATTACTATTTCATAAATCGGTATTTCAAAAGTGTCCACAGCGCTCTCACGCCATCTTTCCATTTGATTTTTTTTCCTTCATATTTTGTGCGGGGACGATATGAGATCGGAACTTCCAAGATCTTGTATCCGTTTTTGGCAATTTGGACGGTGATTTCCGGTTCAATTTCAAACCGATTTGCCTCGAGATTCAGTCCATTTGCAACTTCCGATGTAAAAACCTTATACGCGGTTTCCATATCGGTCAGTTTTGTATTGAATAATATATTCGTCGTCAGAGTCAGAAAATAATTGGCGAAGCGACGAAGTGGCGAAACACGATTTTCTCCTAGGAAACGCGAACCGTAAACGACCGAAGTTTTGCCGTCTAAAATCGGTTGAAGTAATTGTTGATACTCATTGGGATTTAGTTCGAGGTCGGCATCCTGAATTAAAATAATATCGCCTTTAGCAAGCGTCAGACCGATCCGGACAGCCGCGCCTTTGCCGATATTGATTGGCGTCAGATAAGTATTTGTTATTTTTTCCCGTGAGTTTTCGATCGATTCGCGCGTCCCGTCGGTCGATCCGTCATCAACAACGATAATTTCTTTTTCGATCGGCAAATCGACCGCTGAAACCTTTTCGATAACTTCGGAAATCGTTGTTTTTTCGTTGTAAACGGGAATTATGACCGAAAGCAGTCTGTAGTTTACGGGCATAATTTGCAGATTTAGTTCATCGCGCGGAGCAAAGCGTCGCGCATTTCGCCCGCCGTTCGCCAGCGCAGCTCGACTTGTTTGGCGATTGCCGTTTCGATAACGGAAGCGACGCGAAGAGGTACATCTAAATTCCTTTGCGCGATCGGAATGATCGGTTTTTCAAAGATCGCCTTGACGGTTTCGGCAATTCCGGCGCGCGGGCTGATGTCGAGCGCATGGGCGCCCGTCAAAAGACTGTAAGCTGTCATTCCGGCAGCGTAAATGTCGGACGGCGGCTGAACTTCCTTGAAATCGCGAACCTGTTCAGGCGGCATATACGCGATCGTTCCGGCAACGTCGCCAACCATTGTGACACCGCTCATCCCGGTTTGTTTATAGCTTTTCGCCAACCCGAAATCGGTTAATTTCGCGTTGTAATTCGGGTAAGCACCGTCAACCAATATGTTTTGTTCTTTGATGTCGCGGTGAATGAACCCGAGCGAATGCGCGAAATCGAGTGCCGAAAGAGTTTGTTCCATGATCTTGACGACCTCGTGATAGTTCAATTTCCCGCCGCGTTGTTTGGCAAGCTTGGAAGCATCCATTCCGGCGACAAATTCCGTGACGAGATAAACGATTCCGTTATGAGTGCCGTGATCGAGATAGCTGACGATATGCGGATGCTGAAGTTTTGAAGAAACTTCGATCTCGCGCAAAAATCTTTTTAATGATTGTTCACTGACCGCCACTTCGGGTAACAATGTTTTGATCGCGACCGGGCGTCCGTCCTTGACCGAACGGGCAAGCATCACGCTGCCCATCCCGCCCTGCCCGAGAATACGGATCATTTGATAATTCGGGATCGGCTGCGGATTTTGTTTTAACTTTTCGCGGCAATCATCGCACAGAAAGGTCATTTTCGTATCAGGTCGCGATGCTTCTGCCTCCGACGGCAGCCCGCAATTAAGACATTGAACGGTCACGAGTGAAGGAATCGTATTCGTATTCATTCCCGGATGACTGGAAATCGGCGCCGACAACGATTCGGTCGAGACCTCAACTTCCAAAACGGTTTCGCCGCCCTGAATGCGGTCGCCGCTCTTTAGATAACAGGTTTCCACTCTGATTCCGTTGACGAATGTCCCGTTGGTCGAGCCTAAATCCCGCAGAAAACACTGCGGCGGCGCGATCTCTAAAATGCAGTGATGACGCGAAAAATAGCGGTCTTGCGGTAAGCAAAAATGTGAGTCTTCGCTTCGCCCGATCATAAAGGTTTCGTGTTGTTCAAACGTAAAGACGCGTCCGGTCTGCGGACCCGCAATCACGCGGAGTGTAACTCGCATTTGTTCAAATTTTACTTAATTTCCCGCTTTATGCAAAAAGGTAAACCTACTAATGTTAAATTATCTGACAATCGCAAAAATAATCATGATGATACTTAACGAAAAACCGACCGCACCTGTAATAATGCCGGCAATCGCCAAACCGCGACCGCCGTATTTTGTCGGATCTTCCTTTTGTTGATTCAAACCGATGACACCGGTGATGATCGCCCCGGCGCCAAGCGGAATGCCGCCGTAACAACACCCGATAACTACTGCTAGGATACCTAATATCAAAGAGATCACGGGCAAAGTTTGTTCCTGTGAATTAATCCGCATCGGATAATTCGCAGGTTGATTTTGCATCCCTTGTTGATTTTGAAAAACTGCCGGCGGTTGATAGTTTTGTTGTCCCCAATTGGTTTGGTTCGTGACGCGCGGTGGATCCATATAGATCGTTTTCGGTTCCGATTCAGAGGCAGTTGTCAAAAAAGAACCGTCGGTCAAACAAAAATTCAGGTTGTCATCGGTATAGGTTTGCCGACAGCTTGGACAAATTTTCATATAGTTCCTAAATGTTTTTCTTAGCCGAACGAAATTATTATAACGTATTATACCGAAAAATTGTTATGTTTCAGAAGGTTCACGACATATTTGGTAGAAAGTTAAACCAATACTATTAGATTTAACGATCATAAAGTGAAACCGCAGCGACCGCAAAACCGAATGTTCGGCGGAAATGACGCGCCGCATCGTTTGCAGATCCTTTGCACCGGCTGCGGCACCGGCGGCGTTGTCACAGCGGAATAAACGCCGACCGATTGATTGGTTTTCGGAGGTTGATTTTGCGTAAAATGCAGCCCGCACCGACCGCAGAATTTGGCATTTTGCGGCAATTGCGTCGAACATCTCGGACAGGTCGAATAATTTTGTGAATTGACTCCCGCGCTGACAACCGTGAATGAACGATTTCCGCAGCGCCCGCAAAATTTGACGCCTTCGGCAAAACGCGCCTGACAATTTGTGCAGGCGACAATGCCCGGCATAATGCTTGAATTTTGCGTTCCGCTCTGGCTCGCTTGTGATGGCGAAGGTTGGCTTGCCGTTCCCCGTAAAGGTTTGAGCTGCGCCTGAATAACCTGCTCCTGTCCGCCTTCACGGAGTTCGATGACGCGTTCATCGTCTTTTTCGCCGGTTTTAGAAACCCGCAAGATATGTTGTCCCTGCGGAATCGTCGATAAAACCAATTTGCCCGAACTGCCGATACTTCCCTTGCGCTCGTCGTTGACATAAACCTCGGCGCCGACCGGCGCGAGGATGACGAGCCGCGCCGCGCCCGAACGATTCTTTTCATCGACGTCCTCTGCCGCTTTTTCGAGATCGTTGATCCATTCATTGACCGATGCCGGACGCCGGTTCGGATCGGTTTCGAGCGAACGCATAATGACGTTTTCAACGTCGCGCGGAATATCGGTGCGGAGTGTTGAAAGCAGCGGCGGCGCGTGCATTATTTTCTGCATCACCAGCTGCATCAGATCACCCGAAAAAGGCGTTCTGCCGCCGAGCATCAGATACGCGATCGTCC